>NZ_JBYSXG010000002.1:0-186366 GCF_058782005.1 Sphingomonas sp. FW306-1B-B10E | reverse complement strand
GGCGGGGCGGGGGCATAGGCTTCGGCGACCGGAAACGCGCGCGTCTCGGCGCGCGTGCCGGTCACCACGATGTCGGACGACGGCTCGGCGAGCACGGGCGGCGCGGCGGCGTCGGCGGCGGTGACGGCCTTCTTGTCGGCGCTCGTATCGGCGCAGGACGCGAGCAGCACCAGCACCATTCCGGTGGCGATCCGCTGTGAAAGGCGAGGCATGCACTTCTCCCTTGATGGCAGCGGGCGTGATCACCCGCATGTCCCTTCGACGCGCGTCGCGGGGAGATCCTTGGGAGCCTCTCGAAAAAAATTTCGGGGCGCGGCGCGCCGGCTCAATTCGCCTCGTTCGTGCTTCCGGCGAGCAGGCGGCGCGCCTCGTGCATCCGCCACGATATCGTCGCCTCGGCGACCCCGAGGATCGCCGCCGCCTCGGCATGGGTGAGTTGCTGCCCCGCCACCAGCACCACCGTGTCGCGATAGACGGGCTGGAGCCGCGCGACCGCGCTCTTCACCCACATCGCGTCGTGCAGGTCGCGCCCGTCGGGTCCGCGCGCGAGCCCCGTCAGCACCGCGAGACGATCGGCGAACCCACTGAACGAGCGCCGCCGGCGGCGGAGATCGCGGCAGGCATTGAAGGTGATGCCGCACAGCCAGGTGCTGAACTTCGCCTCGCCGCGAAAGCCGTGCAGGCGCTCGACGAGCGTACAGCAAACGTCCTGCGCGACATCCTCGGCATCGGCGCGCGATCCGGTCAGCTGCCACGCCAGTCCGTGGATCCGCGCATAATGGCGCTGCAACAGCCGTTCGAACGCATCGCGCTCGCCGGCTATCGCCCGGGGAAGAAGGTCCGCATCGGGATCGTCGGCGCGGGGGGCCATGCGTCAGAATCGGAACCGGCGCGCCGCCGGCCGTGACGAAACGGCGCGGCGCAGCGCGATCGACCACTCAGGCGCCTTTTCCCCCGACATGCGTCGCTATGTGCATCATTCGCGCGGGCGACGCCATCGGCGCCAAATCGCGGCTTCGTCGAATTTCGCGCAAAAGAATCGCAGCATTCGACCACGCCTCCGCACTTTCCCCTATAATGGTGAAGAAGATGCTAACGCGGAGACGTTGCGGTGATGGAAGCGATCCTGTTCGATATGGTCAAGCCCGGCCAGCGGCCCAGCAAACCCGCCTTCCAGGCGGACGAACTGAAGCATTTCGAAGTGTGCCCGATGTGCAGCCAGGCGGTCGACCGGCGCGATATCTATGCGGTGATGCACCATCTGCTGGTCGGCCACGCGCCGCTGCCGGTCAACTGAGACGATTTCAGGTTCCGCTCGCGGCCGCCAGGTCGTCGGGCGTATTGATATTGCGGAGCGCGAACCCGAGCTCGACCGGCGAGGCTTCCGCTATCCGCGCCCAGGCGCGCATCGACCGGTCGGCTTGCTGCTCCAGATGACGCAGCAGAGGGTCCGCCAGCACCACCGGCCATAGGCCGATCACGGGCTGATCCGCGACATAGCTGGGCACGCCGCCGCCCGAGAGCCGCGCAAGCAGGTCCGCCGGCAGGTCGGGGACATCGCAAGGCGCGCTCAGCACCGCGTCGAAGCCGTGCTCCTTTCCATGGGCCAATGCCGCACACAGCCCGCCCAACGGGCCGAGCCCCGCCTGGGGGCGATCGTCGATCCGGGCGATTTGGGGGTGCGACCGTCCGCAGATCACCAGCGCATCGCAGTCGCGGCGCAGCGCCTCGGCGACATGATCGACCAGCGTGCGGCCGTTCAGCACCGCATCGGCCTTGTCGCTACCAAAGCGCCGCGACGCGCCCCCGGCGAGGATCGCGCCGAGCAGCTTCATGAGAGCGGTCGCAGCAAGGAATCGGGGCGAGCGAGCACGCGCAATGCGAGCCCCGCTTCCCGCGCGCGCGACAAAGCCAGTGCGGTTGGGGCCGAAATCGTCGCCAGCATCGGGCAGTCGGCGAGCGCTGCCTTCTCGACCAGTTCGTAGGAGCAGCGCGAAGTGAGCAGCGCGAAGCCGCCCTCCCAGGCCATTCCGTCGCGCAGCATCGCCCCGATCAATTTATCGAAAGCATTGTGGCGGCCGACATCCTCGCGGACCAGCCGGATGCTGCCCTGCGCCGAGCAGGCCGCGGCGGCATGCACCGCGCGCGTCGCGGCACCCAGCGGCTGTGCCTGGTCGAGCGCGTCGAGCGCGGCGAATATCGCTTTGTCGTCGCCCGCCCATTGCGCGTGTCGGGCGGGCAGGGGACGCAGCGCCTGTTCCAGGCTCTCGACCCCGCATAGCCCGCAGGACGAGTCCGCGGTGCGGTGGCGGACCCGGTCGGACACGCGGCCGCCGACGCGCTGCGCCAGCGTCAGGCGCAGCAGCATGCCGCGCGCCACCGGATGGACCTCAACGTCGGCCACGTCGTCGGCGCGGTCGATCAGCCGCTCGGTCAGCGCGAAGCCGTAGCCGAGGTCGAGCAAATCGCCCGGGCTGGCCATCAGCACGGCATAGCCCAGCCCGTTGCACTCGATCGCGACCGGCACTTCCTCGGCAACCGCACGCGTCAACGCGCAGCGCTGCCCATCGGCGCCGATCTGCTCGAAGTCGAGGACGCGCGCGCCGGTCAGACGCAGATCCGAACCGGCACCGATTTGGCCGCGGGGACGTGACTCTCTTCGGCATGGTGCTCGACCGGCATCAGCACGTTCGCCTCGGGATAATAAGCGCCCAGGCAACCGCGCGGAATGTCATAGGGCGTGACGATCAGGCCGTCGCGGCGGCGTGACTGGCCGTCGCCGGCATCGCTTTCGAGCGCCACGATCTGGCCCTCGGTCACGCCCGCCGCCGCCATGTCCTCACGGTTGATGAACAGCACGTCGCGCGTGCCCTTCACCCCGCGGAAGCGATCGTGATAGCCATAGACCGTCGTATTGAACTGATCGTTCGAGCGCAGGGTCATCAGCCGGAAGCGCCCCTCGGCATCGTCGAACCCGGTGGCGCTCAGCCCGCTCGGCACGAGGAATTCGGCCTTGCCGCTCGGCGTCTGCCAGATCCGCTCGGCCGCCTTGTTGCCCTTCCAAAAGCCGCCTGGGGTGAACAGCCGCGCGTTGAAATTCTTGAAGATCGCCGGATAGGTCGCCTCGATCGCGTCGCGGATGCGGCTGTAGTCGGCGACCCAGCTGTCCCAGTCGATGCGCGGGTTGGGCCGCAGGATGCGCTTGGCGATCTCGGCGACGATGCGCGGCTCGGAAAGCAGATGCGGGCTGGCGGGCGGCGCCTTGCCGCGCGAGCCGTGAATGCAGCTGGTCGAATCCTCCATCGACACGGCCTGGGGACCACTTTCCTGCATGTCGGTCTCGATCCGGCCGAGACAGGGGAGGAGGTAGGTCAGCTTGCCGGCGAAGAGGTGGTTGCGGTTGAGCTTGGTGGCGATCTGGACCGACACATCGAGCCGGGGCCATGCCTCCTCCATCGGCCCGGTCTCGGGCACTGCGCGGAGGAAATTGCCGCCCAGTCCGATCACGGCCCTGACCGATCCGTCGATCACTCCGCGGCAGGTCTCGACGGTGTCGAGGCCCTTCTCGGTCGGCGGATCGAAGCCGTAGAGTTCCTTCAACTTGTCGACGGGGACGAGCTCGGTCTTCTCGGTGATGCCGACGGTGCGCTGGCCCTGGACGTTCGAATGGCCGCGCACCGGCGTCGGGCCGGCGCCGGGCTTGCCGATATTGCCGCGGAGAAGCAGCAGGTTGACCGCCATGCGGACATTCTCGACGCCCTTTACATGCTGGGTCAGCCCCATGCCGTAGATGAGCAAGGTTGCCTCGGCCTTGGCATAGACGCGCGCGGCTTCCTCGATCGCCGACTGCGCCAGGCCGGACTCGCGCTCGATCGCGGCCCATTCGGCCGTGCGCGCGGCATCGGCGAATGCGGAGAAATCGTGCGTGTGCTGTGCGATGAAATCGTGGTCGAGCACGGGCGGATCGCCCACCGCCAGCGCAGCGTCGTCCCATTCGACCAGGAACTTGGCGATGCCGAGCATCGCGGCGATGTCGCCGCCCGCTCTGACCTGGTGATATTGCGTCGAGATCTGCGTCTCGCCGAGCGTGGTCATCTCGATCGGGTTCTGCGGATCGGTGAAGCGTTCGAGCCCGCGTTCTTTGAGCGGGTTGAAGGTGATGATCTCGACCCCGCGCTTGCGGGCGCTGCGCAGGTCATGGAGCATCCGCGGCGCGTTCGACCCGACATTGTGTCCGAAGAAGAGGATGCAGTCGCATTCCTCGAAATCCTTGAGCTGGGTCGTGCCGACCGGCACCCCGATCGCCGCCTTCAGTCCCACCGATGTCGATTCGTGGCACATGTTCGAGCTGTCGGGCAGGTTCTGGTTGCCGAACATCCGCGCCATCAGCCCGTACATATACGATGCTTCGAGACTAGTGCGCCCCGACGAATAAAAAGCGACCGATTTGGGGTCTAGCGGGCGAACCGCGTCGCCGATCGCGTCGAACGCCTCCTCCCAGTCGCAGGCGACATATTTGTCGGTCGCGGCGTCGTAGCGCAGCGGGTGCGTCAGCCGGCCATGCTGCTCGAGTTCATAATCGGTCCAGCCGCGCAATTCGCTCAGCGTGTGCTGTGCGAAGAATTCCGGGGTGGTGCGCAAGGTGGTGAGCTCCCAGGCGGTCGCCTTGGCGCCTTCCTCGCAGAATTCGGCCGGGTGATGGTCGGCGGGCTTGGGCCAGGCGCAGCTCACGCACATGAAGCCATGGGGCTTGTTCTGCCGGGCGAGCTGGTGGAGCGTATCGGGCGTGACCCGCTCGCGCGGCAGGATCTCGGCGAGCGAGCGCACCGAACCCCAGCCGCCTGCCGGGCCCTTGAACGGCTTGATCTCGGGCTTGTCCGCGCGCTGCTTCGTCATCACGTTACTTTCTCTTCGTCCGTCCACGCCAAGTCGATAAGGACAGGACGCGGCCCCCTGGCAACTACCAGAAAACCCGCGAGAAGCCCGCACGCTCCTGTCGCATGCCGGCGCTCAATAATATCGCGGGATCGGGCCGTTCTGCGGAGTCTGGTCGGGCAAATCGATCTCGGCCTCGTCGACATAGCACCAGCCCCAGCCCTCCGGCGGGTCATAGCCCTCGATGATCGGATGGCGCGTGGCGTGGAAATGCGCGGTGGCGTGGCGATGTGGCGACTGGTCGCAGCAGCCGACATGCCCGCACGAGCGGCAGATGCGGAGGTGCAGCCACGGGCTGCCGATCTTCAAACACTCCTCGCAGCCGCGCGCGCTGGGGGTCACCTGGTTGATGGTGCTGCTGTGCATACACGACGTCATGCGATCTCCTGTCAGTCCGGATCGGCGAATTCGGGGAAGAGCTTCTCTATGGTATGTCGCAGGTTCTCGTCGCCGGAAAGCAAGCCATAATGATCGAGCAGGCGCTTCACCAATGCCGCCTTGTGCGGGCCGATTCCCGGCATCGCCTCCAGGCTGGGCAGGTCAGGGTCGGACAACCTGTCGGCTAGATCGCCGAGCGTCCGATATCCCGAGGCCGACAATTGCCTGCGAAGCCCCGGCGGCAGCACCGATTGGCCCACCGGCAAGTCGCGGTCGGGCGCGCCGGGTGCGTTGCGCCGCAGCCGTGTGCCGCCGGCCTTCTCGCGCGAAAGCGCCTTGCGGATATGGCCGAGCTGGCCGGCGCTGAGGCCGAGCTGGCGCCGGATCTGGCGATAGCTATGCCCGGAGGCGCGCAGCCTGCGCGCCTCTTCCAGATTCAATGCGGCCTGTTCCGCCACGCTCAGCATCGGTCTCGGTCGCCCCGTCAAGGCTGGGGCGCGCCCCGCATGCAGCAGCTATTACATGCGGAACGAGACGCTGCCTACGAAGGTGCGGCCGTTCTTGTAGAATGCCGAGGGCCGATCCGGCGTGCCGCTATACTGGAGATAGGTCTCGTCGAGCAGGTTCTGCGCCTGGACCGAGAAGGTGACATTGTCGTTGAGCTTGAACGCCGCCGAGGCGTCGAGCTGGTTGTAGGGCGCGACCATCTCCTGCGAGCCGAGCCGGCCGATCGTGCGGAAATAGGACGAGCGGTAATTGTAGCTCAGCCGCGCCTGGAAGGGGCCGCTCTCGAAATAGGGGATGATGTTGACGGTGTGCTTCGAGAGATAGGGCAGGTTGAGCGTCTCGCTGGTGTCGAGCGTCGTCGAGGTGCTGCTGTCCTGATAGGCGTAGTTCGCTTGGATGCCGAACCCGCCCCAGATCTCGGCCTGGCCGTGGACGAGCACGCCGTTGACCTTGGCCTTGCCGCCATTGACCGGCTGCGACACGCTGTAGTGGTTCTCGACCCGGCCGGTGAGCGAGTTGTAGAGCGACACGCCTTCCTGGCGCGTGTTGACGATGTAGTTCGAGATCTCGCGGCGATAGAGCTCGAGCGACAGCAGCGCGCCGGGCGCCGGATAGAATTCGGCGGTGACTTCGTAATTGGTCGATTCGTACGGCTTCAGATTGGGATTGCCGCCGCCCGCATCGAAGGTGACGTCGTTCTGCGTGATCGACGCGGCGAGGTCCTGGTAGCGCGGGCGCGAGATCACCTTGGCCACCGCGCCGCGGAAGATCAGCTTGGGGTTGACCTCATAGGCAATGTTGAATGCCGGCAGGAACTTCAGATAGTCGGTCGCGGTGCTGGTTGGCAGCGGGCGTGGATTGGGGTTGCCGGGCGTCGGCAAGGTCAGCGCATATTGAGAGAGGTCGCGGGTGTAGACGAGCCGGCCGCCGATATTGCCGCGCAGGCCGCCATGTTCGAAGTCGAGCTGGGCATAGCTGGCGACGACGGTCTCCTTGACCCGCGTCGAGGCGCCCACCTTGTCGACCAGCGGCGAGTTGATCGCATTGGCGAGGATGTCGATAACTGCCTGCTGAGACAGGTTGATATATTGGGTCGCGCTGCCGCTGCCGCCGGTGCCGTCGAAGATGCCGTCGGGCGTGACCGACGTGTCGACGCCGAGCTGCGAACCGAGCAGCGAGGTCTGCAGATAGGAGTTCACCCCGCGCGCATCGACGCGGTTGACATGGTGGTTGAACCGCCCGCCGACGAGGAAGCGCGTGAAGAACCCGCCGACCGGCACGGTCGCGTCGAAGCCGGCGAAGACGTCGCTGTCGGTGGTGACGCTATAGTCGAGACCGCCGATCTGCGCGGCGATGAGTGGCGCGCCGTTGACCAGCACCGGGCTGCCCTCGATCGTCGCGGGATTGTTGTTGGGGTTGGTAAAGTAATTGGCCGGGTTGGTCAGGTCACCGGTGAAGTTGACGTCGGCCGAGGTCGGGGTGATCGAGTAGCTGAACGGCAGCCTGGTCTGGACGTTGAACAGATATTCGGGATTGCGCCCGCCGGTCGCCTTGCTCCACCCGCCCGAGAAGGACAGCTTGGCGCCGTCATCGCCTTCCCAATCGGCGAAGAAGTTGAGATTGTCGGTCTTGAGCTTGGTGCGGCGGACGAGCGTGTCGAGCTGCGCGCTCTGGCCGGTCGCGGCGCCGAAACTGGCGTCGGTGACCACCCCGTTCGAGATCGTCGCCGACTGGAGCACGTCGCCGGTCCAGGCGCCGGGGATCGTGTACATCGACTGGCTGTAATTGTTGTAATTGCCCTCGATATGCGTGCCGTTGAGCGTCAGCGTCAGGTCGCTCGTCGGACGCAGCTGGGCAGTGCCAGCGACGCTGATGCGCTGGCGCTGCTGCTGGAAATAGGCGTAGTTGATCCCGAAGGGCAGCACGGCATCGGCTAGATCCTGGCGCGTGCCGCCGGTCACCGTCGCGGCGGGATTTTTGAAGAGCGGCTGGCCACCAGCATCGCGGACCGTCTGGAAGAAGCGCGTATCCGCTTTTTCATAACCAAAGAACTCGACGCCCGAGCGCACCAGGTTCTGCTTGTCATAGGTTCCGGCGAGGAGGACGCCGAACGTCTCCGCGTCGTTCTTCCAGCTGTACAGCCCGGAGGCGCGGATATTCCCCTTGTCGGCGCGGTCGTTGTACGAATAGCCGGCCGAGGCGAACGCGGAATTGGCCTTGAGCTCGAGCGGGCGGCGCGTGCGGACGATCACCGTGCCGCCGAGGCTGCCCTCCTCGATCCGCGCCTCGGGCGACTTGTACACTTCGAGCCGGTCGACCAATTCGGGCGCGAGCAGCGAATAGTTGAAGGTGCGGCTGCTCGGATCATTGTCGTTGCCGCCCCAATCGGCCGAGGCGAGCCCATGCCCGTCGAGCAGCATGCGGTTTAGCGCGGGGTCGGTGCCGAGGATCGCGACCTTCTCGCCTTCGCCGAAGCGGCGGTCGATCGACACGCCCGGAATGTGCGACAGCGATTCGGCGACGTTGCGGTCGGGGAATTTGCCGATGTCCTCGGACGAGATCGCGTCGACCACGGCGTTGGCGTTGCGCTTGACCTGGATCGCCTGGCGGAGGCTGCCGGCATAGCCGGTGACGACCACGTCTTCGCTCGCGGCATCGGCCTCGGCCTGGCTCGGCGCCGGATCGGGCGGCGTGGCCGGAGCCTGTTGGGCGTGCGCGCTGGCGGCGAAGCAGGTCAGAGCCGAAGTCAGAAGAATCGCCTGGCGCAAACGCATCATCGAATACCCTTTACAACACGCGGCCCGGCGGCCGCAGACACCTGCTCCGGCATCGTCTTCACCGATCTTTTCCGTCGATGAGGCCAATGCCTGCCATCGGCATAACCAAAGCAGACCTTTCGGGCGACCGGCGCCGCTCTCGGCACGTCGCACGAATTGGTGCTTCCGTCGTTGATTTGCGCCTCGTGGCCATTTGGTCACACGCCGAGGCGGATCGATCTGCGGCGCAAAATGGTATGATACCAATTTGGTCGCTACGAACCGCCTTCGCACCAAAATGCGGGCCGGGATCGGGCCCGGCCCGAAGTTTGGAAGCATAGGTTAAAGCGAGGACCTCCTTCCTGGTCGGCATCCGCGAAAGCGGCGATGCCGGAGTGTGAAATCAAGCTCTCGGACTAGCGTGCGCGAGGCGGACCCATGTCTGCGACCTGCACCCGGCGCGCCGATCGCACGACGCTGGCGACCTGCGGCTGGACCTCGAGCAAAGCCGCCGCCACGCATTCGCGCTCGAGCCGCCACAGGATCGGGTTCGACGGCGTCGGCGCGCGGCAGACCCAATGCGCCGCGCGTTCGACGCGGCGCTGGAGGCGAAGCACGTCGGCGGGCGTGCGCAGGTCGAGGTCGGCGTGATGGACGGTGCGCGAGCGCGTGTCGCTCTCGACGGGGCCCGCGAGGGCGAGCGCGAACGCGGCTGTGGCGATCAATGATATCATGATGAACTCCTCAATGTCGTGGGATGGCGCGCGAAGGTCTCTTCGCGGCGGGAACCATGCTTGTAGGTCTTGGCGACCCGTGCGGGATCCTTCAGCAGGCCCCGAGCGCCGGCTCGGACCGCGGCGCGGGCAGGGCGGGCGGTGCGTGCCCCCGCACTGCGATCGGCGCGAATTGGGCGCGATACTGTCCCGGCGTCATGCCGGTCAGCCGCTTGAAGATCGTGCGGAAGAAGGCGATGTCCGAATAGCCGATCGCCTCGCTGACCATGCTCACCGACGCGCCTTCATGCTCGAGCATCGTCTTCGCGGCTTCTACTCGGAGCGCCTGGACATAGCCGGCGGGAAGCCGCCCGGTCGCGGCCTTGAACCGGCGGACGAAGGTCCGCTCGCCCATGTGCACGAGGCCGGCGAGCATCTGCACCGGAACGTCGTCGCGGAAATTTTCCTGCAGATAGGCTTCGACGCTGCGAATCCGGGGATCGTCATGCGCTCGCGACACCGGCAGCACGGCATATCCCGACTGCATCACCCGCGGCATTGGCAACAGCAGCGCCTTGGCGGTCTGCACCGCGATGTCATGGCCGCAGAATTTCTCGACCAGATAGAGGCTGATGTCGATCGACGCGCCGACCCCCCCGCTGCACAGCAAGCGCTGGTCTTCGGTCATGAACAGCTCGGGATGCCAGCGCACCTTGGGAAAGCGCGCAGCAATGTCGGCGCAGGCGGCCCAGTGCGTGGTGGCCAGCCGTCCGTCGAGCAGTCCCGCCGCGGCGAGATAGGCAGCGCCCATGCACACGCCGACGACATAGGCGCCGCGGGCGTGCATGGCGCGCAGCCAGGGGAGCAGCGCGCTGTGCTCCACCAGCTTGAGGTCGAGATCGAGCCCCGAAGTGGGGACGATCACGATGTCGCTATGCTCGACCGCCTCGATCGCGCCGTCGGGCGTCATTTCGAAGCCATAGGGCGTGCGCACGGGCGCCCCGGCGATAGACACCGTATGCACGCGGAACGCCGGACGGGCGACTTCGCCGATCAGCGCGTTCCACAGGCTGCCGGCCGAGTGGAATATCTCGGTCGGCATCACTGCGGTCGACGAAAGGCCGTCGTCGAACATGACGATGGTCACGTCGAGCACGCGCCCCATCTTCGGATTCTCTCGCGCCACGATCATCCGCTCGCCGTTTCGGGGCCGATGATGTCGAGCACTTCGATGATCCGCGTGGCGGGAAAGCCGCTCAGCCGCGCATGCTCTTCAATCGCCGCGATGCTCTCGGCACGATAGTCGCACCAGGTGCCGTCCCGGGTGACGAAGGAACGCTCCCAGACGACCCGCCCGCCCAATTCCGCCAGCGCGGCATTCGAAGTGCGCGCAGCTTCCGCCAGTCCTGATTTAGAAAACTCGCCAAGACCCGGAATATATCTCTGGATTAAATAACGTTTCATTCAGTGTAACTCCCCTTGATGTTGGGGGCTTTTTGCGGGTTTTGTCGGTAACCGAAAAGATGACGATCCAGACAAGTTTGCGGGGCGAAAGCGTCGAGGCATGAGGAATTTAGATAGAAAGTAACAATAGTGACGACAATGATTTAGCAGCTATCGTGCTATCGTGCTTGGACGAGGCGCTACTCAGGGCCGGACTCAGCGCTACTCGGTGATAGCTAGGCACGGGACGCAGCCCATATTATGGTTCGTGCATGCACGCCCCCTTGCGCTTCTCGACGGACGACCTTCCTGTCCGCGATCGTGTCGAGGCCTGGCGAGAAACCTATGGGCGATCGGTGCTAGAAGTTGCGCTCGATACGGTCGGCGACGCGCCCTTCGATTGCACCTTCACAGCGCAGGCGCTGGGGCCCGTCGCGTTCGTGCGCGGCGCGACGACGGGTGCGATCTTCACCAAGACCAGCGCATTGGCCGGCGGCGAAGACCTGCTCCTCATCGTGCATGGCGGAGCGCACGGCGCCGTCGAGCAATGCGGGCGCGAGGCGCAGCTACGGCCCGGCGACGCCGCCTTGCTGCATGCCGGCGAAGTGGGCCGCAGCGTGCATCCGCACGGAGTCGACTTCCTCAACTTGCGCCTTCCAGCCAAGCTGCTGGCGGACCGCGTGCCCCGGCTGCTCGATCGGCTCGCCCGCGCGATCCCTGCCGCCGATCCCGCGCTTGCGTTGCTAGTGCGCTATATCGCGCTGCTCGAGCAGATGTCGCAGCGCGTCGCGCCGGTGGTGGCGGCTGCCGCGGCGGACCATGTCTGCGAGCTCGCCGCGCTCGCGCTGGGCGGGCCTCCGGACGGATCGGTTCGCAACGCTGCCGGCGCGGCGCGGCTCTCGCTCGCAATTGCCGACCTGCGCCGTCTCGCCTGGCAGCCGCGCCTCTCGATCGGCATGCTCGCGGCGCGCCAGGGCATTTCCCCGGTCTATCTGCGCAAGCTGTTCGCGCGGCAGGGTACCAGTTTTGCGGCGGCCCTGCTCGCGGCGCGGCTGGATCTGGCGCGGGACCGTCTTCGCGATCCGCGCTGGCACGGTCACACGATCGCTGCGGTCGCACTGGAATGCGGCTTTGGCGACATCTCCTATTTCAACCGCTGCTTTCGCGCGCGGTTCGAGGCCACGCCCTCGGACTTGCGCGCAGCTGCAATGGCTGCCGGTTGACCGGCCACTCCGGCGCTTGACGCGTGTCCAGCCCGTCCCTGCCTTCGAGATAGGGAGTGTGGCAGGCCATTTTGCCAGCAACCCCGCCGATTGTTGCCCTCGCGCAACATTGTCACCGCAGTGTAATTCAATTGTCTTTCAACTGTCTTCGAAATCTCGCCGAGAAGTCACTTAAGCCTCCTAGCGCAGCGTTCGTGATCGGCAGGGGGAACCGAGTCGATCCCGTCAATTCGCCCACGCGCACCCCGGCATTTCCGCCGGAACGGAGACCTTATGGCCAGCTTCCAACGCCTCAGCCTCATTCTTATGACGACGGCAGCCTCTGCGGCTCTGTCCGCCTGCAACGGCGCGGACAACGTCGCTTCGCCGGGCGCTGGCAGCGTCGTGATCGTCACCCCGACCCCCACGCCGGCACCCGCGCCGACCCCGACGCCGACCGCGCCGATCACGGCCGCGCAGTTCGCCGCGGTCACTACGCAGGGCGGTCTCAGCATCACTGCTGACGAGCAGCTCGCCATCGTCAACACGGGCACCAACAACAATGTCAGCGGCACCGGCGCGCAGATCAACGGCGTCTATCCGACGACGGCGACCTCGCTGACCACCGCGGGCAACCCGGCGACGCTGAACGCCTTCTTCACCAGCACCAACTATGTCGGCGCCCTCAACGGCCCGACCGACACTGCCTTCCAGGGCTGGACCTGCAACTCGAGCAGCGCACAGTTCGGCGGTACCGGCGCTGCGTGCAACGCGATCCCCGCGATCGGCACCGGCGGCGCGACCGCGGTGTGCCCGACCGGCACGATCGATGACGGCGTCGTCGCCACCTTCCGCGCCTGCCGCATTCCGGCCGCCGTCACCACCGACCTGACCCTGCCGAAGGTCGCCGGCGTGTTCTACCGCCTGCGCGGCCAGACCGAAGTCGGCACCGACCAGGGCGCCACCGGCGGCGCCGGCGTCACGCTGACGATCGAGCCGGGCGTTGTCGTCGCCGCCGACTCGACCGAGGCCACCAACGACCTGCTCCTCGTCAACCGCGGTTCGAAGATCCAGGCCGTCGGCACGCTCGCCGCGCCGATCATCTTCACTTCGCAGCAGAACCTCGTCGCCAACGGCGAGAGCGACGTGAGCCAGGGTCACTGGGGCGGCATCATCCTGCTCGGCCGCTCGACCACCGCGGTCTGCGCGGCGGGCACCGGTGGTGCGACGGGTACCCCCTGCCAGCAGGCGATCGAAGGCGTCACCGGCCGCTTCTACGGCGGCACCAACGAAGCCGACAGCAGCGGCCAGATGTCGTACGTCCAGATCCGCTACAGCGGCATCGCCATCTCGGACGGCAACGAGCTCCAGGGCCTGACCCTCGGCGCAACCGGCTCGGGCACCGTGCTCGACCACATCCAGAGCCACAACTCGGCGGATGACGGCATCGAGATCTTCGGCGGCACCACCAACATCAAGTACATCGCGGTCACCGGCGCCGACGACGACGGCTTCGACGTCGACAATGGCTGGCGCGGCTTCATCCAGTTCATGATCGCCGCCCAGAAGGTCTCGGGCGCTACCGCCGACTCTTTCTCGACCGAGATCGACTCGAACGGTGCCGAAGACCTGCTGCCGCGCACCTGGGGCCGCTACGCCAACTTCACCTTCATCCAGACGGCCAATGCTCCCGCGGCGATCCGTCTGCGCGGCGGTGCGGACATGACCTTCATCAACGGCGTCGTGAAGAGCCCGGCGGGCGTTGCCTGCACCAACTTCATCGCCGGCGAAACCAGCGCTGCCGACCGCTCGACGATCCGTCCGGCGAATGCCGCGCTCCAGGATCAGGGCCCGCCGGTGTTCAACTCGGTCTACTTCAGCTGCCAGGGCCGCTGAGGCTCGCCGAGTAAGAATACAACCATGTCGGGGTGGTGGAATCCGCCACCCCGACATCGCTCATAGATAACTGACTGGATACCCGGCCATGCAGCGACGCCTAGCCTACGCCACGCTCCTTCTCCTGACCTCGCAGCTCGTTTCTCCGGCTGCGCTCGCGCAGACCGCCGGCGGAACGGCGGCCCCCGCGCCCGCCACGGCTCCGCAGGCCGATCCTGCGCAGGATCCGGCTGCCACGACCGAGCAGGAGGTCGAGGTCTCGGCGCCGGGCGTCGACACCCAGGACGTCGAGGACATCGTCGTCGTGGGTCGCCACATCCCCAACACCGTCCGCGCCACGCCGCAGATCGTCTCGGTGCTTTCGACCGAAGACATCGCGCGCACCGGTGAGGGCGACATCGCCGGCGCGCTCACCCGCGTCACCGGCCTCAGCGTCGTCGGCGGCGGCTTCGTTTATGTCCGCGGCCTCGGCGATCGCTATTCCTCGGCGCTGCTCAACGGCTCGCCGCTGCCCAGCCCCGAGCCGCTGCGCCGCTCGGTGCCGCTCGACATCTTCCCGACGACGATCGTCGGCTCGGCGCTCGTCCAGAAGACCTATTCGGTCAATTATCCCGCCGAATTCGGCGGCGGCGTGATCAACCTCACCACCAAGGCGATCCCGACCAAGAATTTCGTGACGCTCGGCGGTTCGATCTCGGCCGACGACGTGACCACCAGCGAGCTTGGCTACACCTATTACGGCAGCAAGACTGACTGGCTGGGCTTCGACAACGGCACGCGCTCGGTGCCCGATTTCATCCGTAACGCGCCGAACGGCTCGGGCATCATTCCGGCGAGCCAGGTGCTCCAGCTGTCGAATGCCTCGACCACGCTGATGCAGCGCAATCAGCAGCTCCCGGCGAATTGGTCGGCCGAGCTCAGCACCGGCACGACTTTCGACCTGGGCGGCAGCCGCCTCGGCCTGATCACCAGCGTCGGTTACAGCAACACCTTCCGCACCCGCTCGAGCATCCAGCAGGACAGCGTCACCGAGACGGGATCGATCCGCAACGATTTCCGCACGCTGCTCACCGACAACCGCATCGTCGGCAACGCGCTGATCGGCCTGGGCTACGAGTTCGGCGAGAACACCATCCGCTGGACCAACGTCTATATCCGCGACGTGCTCAAGCAGGCGCGCGGCTCGGCGGCCGAGGTGTACAACAACGCCAGTGGCCTGCGCTTCCAGCAGAACACCAACTGGTTCGAACGCCAGCTGTTCGAGAGCCAGGGCGTCGGCGAGTTCCGCTTCGGCGACCTCCATCTCGACGTGCGCGGCGCCTATGCCAATTCGAAGCGCGACGCGCCCTATGAGCGCCAGTTCGACTATCTCTGCTCGAACAGGACCACCACCGGCGCGCCGATCAGCGTCGACGGCGTCAATGGCGCCGAGGGCTTCCAGTGCAACGGCGCCTATCAGGTCACGCAGCGCTTCTCGCCCTTCGCCTCGATCATCTTTTCGGATCTGAACGAGGATCTGTGGACCGGCCAGGCCGACCTTTCGTACAAGCTGCCCGACATCGCCACGCTCTCGGCGGGCTATTATTACTCGGACACGTCGCGCTTCTCGCGTCGCCTGCAGTTCAATTATCAGACGAGCGCCGGCGGCGGCACGGCGATCGGCTATCCGTATAACCTCTATCGTCCCGACCTTCTGTTGAGCCCCGACGTTGTCAACAACGCGTGCCCGCAGCAGGGGCAGGGCGCCTGCACGGTCGAACTGCAGTTCAGCACGCCGCTCGGCGCCTATGCCTATGACGCTGGCCTGCGCATCCATGCCGGCTATCTCCAGGCCGAGGTCACGCCTGTCGACAGTCTGCGTGCGGTCGCCGGCGTCCGCTACGAGAAGGCCGACCAGTTCGTCACGCCGATCGGCGCGACCGAGACTAAGCTCAAGAACGACTATTGGCTCCCGGCGGTCACGCTGACCTGGAACTTCGCTGAGGACATGCAGCTTCGCGGCAGCTTCGCCAAGACGGTCTCGCGTCCGCAGTTCCGCGAACTGGCGCCGCAGCAGTTCCGCGATCCGGACTCGGATCGCCTGTTCTTCGGCAATCCGCTGCTCCAGGACTCGCAGCTCTATAATTTCGAGGCGCGCTACGAGTGGTTCTACGCGCGTGACCAGCGCTTCACCCTCGCCGGTTTCTACAAGCGGATCGACAACCCCATCGAGCAGGTCGGCTTCTACACCGGCGCCGACGACCGTCTGCAGACCGGCTTTACCAACCTGCCCCAGGCCAAGCTGTACGGCGCTGAAGTCGAAGTGCAGAAGTATTTCCCGTTGGCTTCGCTGGGCGGCGATTTCTTCGCGTCACGCCGCGCAGTTCTGATCGCGAACTATACCTACACCCACTCGTCGATCACCGCGGACGACAGCTGCGTTCCGAACGTGCTCAACCAGACGATCGGTGGCTGCGGCACTGGCTTCGGCCCGGCGAGCCTGCAGTTCCGCGACGGCGCGCCGCTTACCGGCCAGTCGGATCACCTGGTCAACCTGCAGCTCGGCATTGAGGACACGGACAATCTCTCGCAGCTGACTTTCCTGTTCAACTATGCGAGCGACCGCGTGACCAATCGCGGGCCGTCCAACCTGTCGGGCCAGGGCTTCCAGCCCGACATCATCGAGCGCCCGGGCATCCGCCTCGACATCGTCGGCCGCCAGGGCTTCGATGTCGGCGGCGGCAAGTTCGAGCTCAAGCTCGAGGCCCGCAACCTGCTCGGCACGCGCTTCCAGGAGAGCCAGACTTTCTCCAACGGCAACGTCGTGTACATCAACCGCTACGATGTCGGCCGCGTGTTCTCGCTGGGCCTCAGCACCACGTTCTGACGCGATAAAGGGGGAGAGGGCTCCGGCCGGGCAAAAGCCTGCCGGGGCCCTTTCTGCGTCACCAGCCCCAGGGGCGTTCGCGGAACCACTGGGTAATGACGTACTTGGTGCCTGCGCGCACCTTCATCGCGTGGTGGATCGTCGACGGGTTGGGCGTGCCGTTGGCGCGCAGATTGTTCCAGGCGAGCACCTTGCCGACCTCGGGCTCGACCATCTTGTCGATCGCCTTGAAGCGCGTGACGCCCCCGGCCTCAACCTCGTTGAGATAGAGCATCACTGTCCAGGTGCGCTGACCCGAGACGCTGCAATATTTTTCGTAATCCGCGCCGGTCGGCTCGAAATAGTCGGTGTGCGCCTTGAACTCCTGGCCGACCTCGTAGCGCTGACCCTGCATCGGTTCGGCGTGTGCGGGATCGAGGCCGGTGAGCGCGATGATCCGCCGCTTCAGTTCGGTCGTTATTGCGTCATTGGGATCGAGATCGCAGGTTTCGCTGGTGCGGAAGGCATAGTCGCCATTGGCGTCGGCGATCGTCGACGGGCGGCGCTTTGCATCGATCTGAAGCATCAGTAGCTGGCAGAGTTCGGGCTCGAGAAACTTCTTGCCGATGAACATAGCCACTTTGACGCTGGGTACACGCTGGATGCCCGGCTGGCGGAGCATGTGTTCGATCACGGGCTCGGACGGGTGGCCGGCACCGAGATTGGGCACTGCGTTCTGGGAAGCGGTGAGGGTCTGCATCGTGCGATTCTGCCAAATCCCGCGGCTTTTCGCCAGCATGCACTGCCCGAACATGTCGGCGTAACAAAAGCGCAAGCAAGTCGTCACATTGTGCGGGCAGTCGAGCCGAATGGCCGTCGACACCCAGCTCGAAGCCGGATCATCCTACGCACCGGACTGCACCGGCGTGGAGGCACTGGGCTTGCCGGCGCGGCTCGGGGCGGCGCTCGAGGATGCGGCGAGGCGCCTCACCGGCTTGATCGCGATCGCCGGACCAGGCGCGGAGGAGACCGCAATCGCGCTGCATCGCCACTACGGCCTGGCATTGGGCGGCGTGATCGCCGACCGGATCGCGGCCAACCGGGCGGTGGAGGCCGCCGATCGCGGCCTGGTTGCGGTGTGGTTCGACAATGGCGACGCCGTCGGCACCATCCTCAACCTGCGCCGGCTCGCCGACGACCGCTTCGCGCTCGCCGCGGCGTTGCGGCTGGTGATCGCGCAGCGCCTTGCGCCGGGGCTGTGCCGAACCTGCCGCGAGCCGGTCCAGGCCTTCGGATCGCGCGCCGCATTGCTCGGGCTCGATCCGGGCGCGATCCTGTGGTCGGCGCCCGGCTGCGAGCGGTGCGGCGGGAGCGGGCAGGGCGCGCCGGTGCGAATCTTCGAAGGGTTCGAGATCGATCCGGCGATGCGCCGTCTGATCTATGACGGTGCGGACGCGCCGTTGCTCGCGCGGCACGCCTTTCTGGCAGCGGCGAATTTTGCCTCTGCGGCCAGGGCTTTGGCGCGCGACGGGATGATTGCGCCGGAAGCCGCGGTCGGCGCATCGCGCAATGATCTTGCGCTTCGCGAAAGCCCCCGCTAAGCGGCCAACCTTCACGGCGACCGTAGTTCAATTGGTTAGAGCGCCGGCTTGTGATGCCGGAAGTTGCGGGTTCAAGTCCCGTCGGTCGCCCCACTCTCCTTAGCGCGGGATTTTCCTTTGAAAACCGACTGGGGCTTCCCCGATTTCGACGAGCATGAGGGCCTCCACCTCTTCACCGACCATGCCAGCGGGCTGAGCGCGATCATCGCGATTCACTCGACCGCACTCGGGCCGGCAGCGGGCGGGGTGCGCTTCTGGCATTATGCCGACCACCGCGCCGCGATCACCGACGCGCTGCGGCTGTCGCGTGGGATGAGCTACAAGAACGCGATGGCGAACCTGCCGATGGGTGGGGGCAAGGGCGTGATCCTCGCCGCCGAGCCCGGCGCGACGGTGACCGACGCGCAGCTAGAAGCGTTCGGCCGCGCGGTCGAATCGCTCCAGGGGAAGTATGTCACTGCCGAGGACGTCGGCATGTCCGAGGCGCGGATGAAGACCGTCGCCACGCAGACCAAGCACGTCTCGGGGCTCCCCGTCGCGGCAGGCAGCGCGGGCGGCGATCCCGGGCCGGTGACTGCGCGTGGCGTCTATCTCGGCGTCAAGGCAGCGGCGAAGCGTGGGCTGGGTGCCGAGTCGATGGCAGGCGTTCGCGTCGCGATCCAAGGCGTGGGCTCGGTCGGCGGCGGACTCGCCCGACTGCTGGCTAAAGACGGGGCGAAGCTGACGCTTGCTGACGTCAATGCAGGGCGCGCCAAGGCATTGGCGGCCGAACTGGGTGCCGAGGCGGTCGACGCTGCCAACATCCTGGCGCTCGAGTCCGATCTGTTCAGCCCGAATGCTTTAGGTGCCATTCTCACCGAGCAGTCGATCCCGCAGATCAAGGCGAAGGTCGTCGCCGGCGGCGCGAACAACCAGCTCGCGACACGCGAAGACGGGGCGCGGCTGCACGACCGCGGCATCCTCTACGCGCCCGATTATGTGATCAACGCGGGCGGGATCATCAACGTCGGGCTCGAATATCTCGGCCAGGGCAACATGGCCGAGGTCCAATCGCGCGTGGACAAGATCCCCGAGCGGCTCATCGAAGTCTGGGACGAGAGCGACCGCACTGGCGATCCCGAGAGCGAAGTCGCCGATCGCATCGCCCAGCGGCTGATCGGGCGCGGCTGATCCGAATACCGCGATAGCTTCCGTTCCAAGGCGGTCTTTTCGCGGAATCCGGAAAAAATCGTCGGCCATGTCACATCGGCCGATGCCATCTCGTCATGTCTCCGTAACCCAAGGAGACCGACGATGACTCAACGCCTCGACCCGTTCGCTGCCGCCCCCGCCCAGATGCAGGCCTGGCTCGACATGTCGCTCAAGATCGCTCCGGCGATCGAGCCCGACCTGCTCGAGCTGGTCAAGATCCGCTCCTCGCAAATCAACGGCTGCGCCAATTGCCTCAACATGCACACCGCCGACGCGCGCAAGGCCGGCGAGACCGAGCAGCGAATCTATCTGCTCAGCGCCTGGCACGAGGCGCCGGTTTATTCGGCGCGCGAGCGTGCGGCGCTGGCATGGACCGATGCGCTGACTCTGGTATCCACCGCTCGGGCGCCGCGACCGGTGTATGATGCGCTCGCGGCCGAATTCACTGCGGAGGAGCAGGTGCAGCTTACCCTGATGATCAACGCGATCAACGGGTGGAATCGCATCGCGGTCGGCTTCGACCTGTTCTACGCCGGCAAGCCTGCGGTGAAAGCGGCGTGACCGGCGACGCGGCCGCATCGTTCGATCCGCTGCGGCCGCGGCTGATCCGAATCGCCTATCGCATGCTCGGCTCGGTCGCCGATGCCGAGGATGTGGTCCAGGATGCGTTTCTGCGCTGGATGGGCACCGACCGCGACGCGATCCACGTGCCCGAGGCATTCCTGCGCCGCGTAGTGACACGATTGTGCCTCGACCAGCTCAAATCGGCACGCGCGCGGCGCGAGACCTATGTCGGGCCTTGGCTGCCCGAGCCGGTGGTCGAGGAGGACGGCGAGGCGGACGACGTCACCCTGCCATTGATGCTG
Organism: Sphingomonas sp. FW306-1B-B10E; assembly: GCF_058782005.1. NCBI lineage: Bacteria > Pseudomonadati > Pseudomonadota > Alphaproteobacteria > Sphingomonadales > Sphingomonadaceae > Sphingomonas > Sphingomonas sp. FW306-1B-B10E. The sequence goes on along the minus strand of NZ_JBYSXG010000002.1, from coordinate 166,033 downwards.
GCGCTGGAGCGATTGTCCCCGCTCGAGCGCGCGGCGTTCCTGCTCCACGACGTTTTCGGGGCGCCGTTCGACGAGATCGCCGAGACGATCGGACGCGACACCGCTGCTGCGCGCCAGCTCGCCAGCCGCGCGCGTACCCACGTGCGCGCGGCGCGACCACGTTTCGCTATGCCCAAGGAGCGCGGGCTCGAAATTGCCGAAGCCTTTTTCCACGCGTCGCGGAGCGGCGAAATGGGCGCGTTGCGCGGGCTGCTCGCCGACGATGTCTCGGTCTATTCGGACGGTGGCGGCAAGGTCCATGCCGGGCTGCGGCCGATCCTCGGCGTCGAGGACGTGCTCAAGCTCCACGGTTCGCTGGCGCGGTTCTTCGCCAAGGAGATGTCACGGGTCGAGCGCTGGGGGATGATCAACGGATTGCCCGGATTCGTGACGCGTGAGCCGGGCGGGGTGCTGCAGACAACGGCGCTGGCGATCGACGACGGCAAGATCGTCGCCATCTACGTCATGCGCAATCCGGACAAGCTGCGGCATCTCAGTGCGCTACAGTGATTGAAAGCGGGCGACTGGAGCAGCCGCCCAACAAGTACTGATAGGGCAGCCTATTGCCGAGTGGTCAGCGCCGATTCGGCGGCGTCGAGCTCGGCGCAGATCAGGCCGGCCTGAACGCGCTGGAGCCGCGCACGCACTTGTTCGATCGTGGCGAGGATTTCGGCCAGATCGAGAGACATCGCCGTCATCGCCGCTGCTGCGCGTGGGTCATGGCCCTCGGTCATCTCGCAATGCTCCTTCACCAGGCAAATACAACGCCCTGGTGCCAGGCTGGATGCATGCGATCGCGCTGTCCAGCGACGTTCGCCGGGTTAACTCTCTTCCCGCGCTTGACTCATTCATAACTCCGCGGTTATGGAAAATGCATAGCCAGTGAGTTATGTATTTTGACGCCACAGAGCCCCGATCATTTGTTCAAGACGCTCGCCGATCCGACGCGGCGGGCGCTGTTCGAGCGGCTTTGCCGCGACGGCGAGCAGACGGTGCGGGCGTTGACCGCGCAGGCGGGCGTGTCTCAGCCGGCGGTATCGAAGCATCTCGGCGTGCTGCGCGATGCCGGGCTGGTGGCGGATAGACCCGCGGGGCGGCTGACGCATTATCGCGCGCTGCCGGGTGCGCTGGCGCCGCTGCTCGACTGGACCAGCCAGATGGCCGGCTTCTGGGAGCGGCGGTTCGACGATCTCGAGGATCTGCTCAAGAGGATGGACCAGTGACCCAGGCTGAGAAACGCAGCGTCGTCGTAGAGCGCGAGATCGCGCACCCGCCCGAGCGGCTGTGGCGCGCGCTCACGCAGCCGCATCTGATCGCGGAATGGCTGATGGCGAACGATTTCGCGCCGGTGATCGGGCATCGCTTCAAGCTGACCGGCGAATGGGGCGGGGTGCTCGACTGCGAGGTGCTCGAGATCGAACCGCTGCGGAAGCTGTCGTACCGCTGGGATTTCGCGAGCGACAATCCCGCATTCGCGCTGGAGAGCGTGGTGACCTTCACGCTGACGCCGACCGCTGCGGGCACGCATCTGCGAATGGAGCAGGCCGGGTTCAGGCCGGACCAGAAGCAGGCCTTTGGCGGCGCGCATGCCGGGTGGAAGCAGTTCTTCGACAAGCTCGAACAGGTGATCGAGCGGATCTGAGGGGAGGCGGAAATGGGCGCGAGTGGTTGGATACGGCAAGTGCATCGCTGGCTGGCGATCGCCTTCACGCTGGGCGTGATTGCCTATATCGTCGCGATGACCGCGGGAGGGCAGCCGACGTGGCTCGGGCTATTCGCGCTGGTGCCGCTGATCCTTCTGCTGGTCACCGGCCTGTACCTCTTCGCCTTGCCCCATCTCGGCCGGCTTGCACGCGCGTGAGCAGCACTGACAAGCCGGTATTGCTCGCAGGGGGCAATCCGCAGATCCCGAAGGGCGACGGCGATACGCCGGTACAGGCCTATATCGCCGCGATGCCCGGGTGGAAGCGCGCGGTGGGCGAGCGGCTCGACGCGCTGATCGTCCATGCGCTTCCGGAGGTGCGCAAGGCAGTGAAATGGAACTCGCCGCTCTATGGCGTGGATGGCAGGAGCTGGTTCCTCGGAGCGCATTGCTTCACCAAGTACATCAAGCTGTCCTTCTTCAACGGTGCGGGACTGGTGCCGATGCCGCCGATTCCCGCCAAAGACGCAAACGTCCGCTATTTTCACATCCATGAAGGCGAGGCGCTCGACGAGGCGCAACTCGCCGACTGGATCCGGCAGGCGGCGGCGCTGCCCGGCTGGATCCCCTGAGCGAGGAGAAGGGCATGAGCGACAAATCGCCGTCCGAACTGATCGACGCGCGGATCGAGGAGCTGGGCGACTGGCGGGGCGAGACGCTCGCGAAGCTGCGCGCGCTGATCAAGGAGGCCGATCCGGACGTCACCGAGGAATGGAAGTGGCGCGGGGTGCCGACCTGGTATCACGACGGCATGCTGTTCACCGGTGAGACCTACAAGAAGACGGTCAAGATGACCTTCGCCAAGGGGGCTGCGCTCGACGATCCGGCGGGGCTGTTCAATGCGAGCCTGGATGGGAACGTCCGGCGCGCGATCGATTTCGCCGAAGGCCAGGCAATCGACGAGGATGCGCTAAAGACGCTGATCCGCGCGGCAGTGGCGCACAACGTCTCTAGCGGCCGTTAGAAAAGACAAGCCCCTCCCGGCGGACCGGGAGGGGCGGATTGCTCAGCCGCGGATGAAGGCGAGCAGGTCGGCGTTGATCACGTCGGGGTGGGTGGTCGCCATGCCGTGCGGGAAGCCGGGATAGGTCTTGATCGTGCCGTTCTTGACGAGCTTGATCGCGAGATGCGCCGAATCATCGATCGGGACGATCTGGTCGTCTTCGCCGTGGAGGATGAGGACGGGGACGTCGATGTTCTTCAGATCGTCGGTGAAGTCCGTCTCGGAAAACGCCTTGATGCAGTCATAATGCGCCTTGGCGCCGCCGGTCATGCCCTGGCGGACCCAATTGTCGATCACGCCCTGCTTCACTTCGGCGCCCTCGCGGTTGAAGCCGTAAAAGGGGCCGCTCGCGACATCGAGGAAAAATTGCGCGCGGTTGGAGGCCGTCTGGCTGCGGAAGCTGTCGAACACTTCGATCGGCAGGCCGCCGGGATTAGCGTCGGACTTGACCATGATCGGCGGGACCGCGCCGATCAGCACTGCCTTGGCGACGCGGCCGGCTTCGGCACGCGCGACATAATGCGCAACTTCGCCGCCGCCGGTCGAATGGCCGACATGGATCGCGTCCTTGAGGTCGAGCGCCGCGGCGAGCTCGATCAGGTCGGCGGCATAGGTGTCCATCTCGTTGCCGGTGTCGGTCTGGGTCGAGCGGCCGTGCCCGCGGCGGTCATGCGCGATCACCCGATAGCCTTCGCCGAGGAAGAACATCATCTGCGCGTCCCAATCGTCGGACGAGAGCGGCCAGCCGTGGTGGAAGACGATCGGCTGGGCGTCCTTGGGACCCCAATCCTTGTAGAAAATCTCGGTGCCGTCCTTGGTGGTGATCGTAGGCATGGGCCTGGTCCTTGTTCGTGGTGAAGCCGGGGAAAGGCCGGCGTCTGTCCGCGTGCGCACCCTCCTAAGAATGCGGTCGCGCCATGTCCTTACGATCCCGTGACGAAAGCATGATGACAGCGGTGACGGTACGCAAGCGCAGAACTTGCAATCGGTCGTCCGCGGCGAACATCCCGGCGTAGATTCCGGTAGAGAAGCCAGCTAATGGTCGGTCCAGCATCGTGATCCACGCTCTCGCCAACCCCACGCGCTTTCTCAAGCTCGCGCGCCCGCTGACGCCGGCCCTGTTCTGGGCCGGGGTTGCGCTCGCGCTGTTCGGCGCCTGGGGCGGGCTGACCCAGACGCCCGGCGACTATCTCCAGAAGGAGAGCGTGCGGATCCTCTACATCCATGTCCCTGCCGCGTGGCTGGGCATGGGCGGATGGACCGGGGTGGCGGGGGCGAGCCTCGGCTATCTGATCTGGCGGCATCCGCTCGCCCATATCGCCGCGCGCGCGATCGCGCCGGCGGGGGCGGTGTTCGCCGCGCTCTGCCTGATCACCGGCTCGATCTGGGGGCGACCGACCTGGGGCACCTGGTGGGAATGGGACGGGCGGCTGACCAGCATGCTGCTGCTGTTCTTCGTCTACATCGCCTATATCGCGCTCGCCCGCGCCGACAGCGAGCGCGGCGGCGACGGGCGCGTGCCGGCCCTGTTCGGCGTTGCGGGATCGGTGCTGCTGCCGATCGTGCGCTATTCGGTGGCATGGTGGAACACGCTGCACCAGGGGCAGAGCATCGGGCTGACCAGCTCGTCGATCGATTCGTCGATGCTGTGGCCGCTTTTCTTCACGATCGGCGGGTTCACCCTGCTGTTCGCCGGCGTGGTGCTGATGCGGATGCGGGCGATGCTCGCCACGCAGAAGGTCGAGGCGCGGATGCGGCGGATGGCGGCGCAGTGAACCATTGGGCCTATGTGACCGCCGCCTATGCGGTGACCTTGCTCGGTACCGGCGGGCTGGCATCGTGGGCGTGGCTTTCGATGCGCCGCGCCGAGGCCGCGGCGGACTCGCTGCGGCGCGAGCGATGAAGCCCAAGCATCAACGGCTCGTATTGGGGTTGCTCGCGCTCGGAGCGGTCGCCGGAGCGGCGGGGCTGGCGCTGTCGGCGCTGCAGGACCAGGCGGCGTTCTTCTACGCACCGGGCGATGTCGCGGGGAAAGCGCTGCCGCTCGGCAAGTCGGTGCGGTTGGGCGGAATGGTCGCCACGGGCTCGCTGGTCCACCAGCCCGATGGCGTATCGATGAAATTCGTCGTGACCGACGGCAAGGCGAAGGTCCCGGTGGCGTTCCGCGGCGTCGCGCCCGACCTGTTCAAGGAAGGCTCGGGAGTGGTCGCCGAGGGCAGGTTCAACCCCGACGGCAGCTTCACCGCGGACAATCTGCTCGCCAAGCATGACGAGCGCTATATGCCGCCCCAGGTCGCCGGAAAGATGCACAAGACCGAGACGCTGGAAAAATGATCGCCGAGGCCGGGCTTGCAGCCTTGTGGCTGGCGGCGGCGTTCGCGCTCGTCCAGCTGATGCTCGCCTGGGGGGCGGCAAACCATGGCGCCAATCCGAACGTCGGCATGTTGATGACGGCGCTGCGCCGCACCGCCCTGGTGCAGGGGCTGCTCGCCGCACTGGCATTCGCGCTGTTGATCGCGCTGTTCGTGCGCAGCGATATGTCGGTCGCGCTGGTGGCCGCGAACAGCCATTCGATGAAGCCGCTGATCTACAAGGTCGCGGGCGCCTGGGGCAACCATGAGGGCTCGATGCTGCTCTGGGTCACCGTGCTGGCGACCGCCGGGGCGGGGGTGGCGATGCTTGAGCGGCGACTGGCAAGCGGGACATTGGCGGCGACGCTGGGCGCGCAGGCGGCGATCGGGCTGGGCTTCTATGCCTTTCTCGCCTTCGCCTCGAACCCGTTCCTGCGGCTCAACCCGCCAGCGCCCGACGGGCAGGGGCTCAATCCGCTGCTCCAGGACCCCGGCTTGGCGTTTCATCCGCCGACGCTCTATCTCGGCTATGTCGGGCTGTCGGTGGCGTTCAGCTTCGCAGTGGGCGCGCTGATCATGCGCGACGTCGGTCCCGCCTTCGCGCGGGCGATGCGACCCTGGGTGCTCGCTGCGTGGATCTTCCTGACGATCGGGATCACCGCTGGCAGCTATTGGGCCTATTACGAGCTCGGCTGGGGCGGCTGGTGGTTCTGGGACCCGGTCGAGAATGCCTCGCTGATGCCGTGGCTCGCGGCGACGGCGTTGCTCCACTCGGTCACCGTGCTCGCGACGCGCGACGGCCTCCGCGCCTGGACCTTGATGCTGGCCCTGGTCGCGTTCGCGATGTCGATGATCGGCACCTTCCTCGTCCGGTCGGGCATCCTCGTCAGCGTCCACGCCTTCGCAGTCGATCCGACGCGCGGGACCTTCATCCTCGCATTGCTGGGCATCTATATCGGCGGCGCGCTGGCGCTGTTCGGCGCACGCGTCGGCACCGTCGCGCAAGGCTCGACCTTTCAGCTGGTCAGCCGCGAGGGCGCTTTGGTGCTCAACAACCTGCTGCTCTCGGTGATCCTCGGGGTGGTGTTCATCGGCACGCTCTATCCGCTCGCGGCGCAGGCGGCGGGGGTCCAGCTCTCGATCGGCGCGCCGTTCTTCAACAAAGCGCTGGTTCCCGTCGCCCTCGCGCTGGTCGCGGCGACCGCGGCTGGCCCCTTGCTGCGCTGGCGGCGCGACAATTGGAATGCGCTAGCCAAGCGGGTCCTCGCACCGACCGCAGCGGCGGGCGTAGCATTCGCATTGATCTTCGTGCTTTCGGGTGGCGCGCATTTCGTCTCAGTGCTCGGCATCGCCTTTGCGGTCGGTCTCGGCGTGGCGAGCGTGGCGCCGCTGGTGCGGCGCAATCTGCGCCGGACGCCGTTGCACGTCTGGGGAATGGCGATCGCGCATCTCGGCGTCGCGGTGAGCATAGCTGGCATGGCGGCGGACAGCGCGTTCAAGACCGAGCGGCTTGCGGCGATCGCAGTGGGGCAGAACGTCGCCGTCGGGCCGTTCCGCGTAACGCTGGCCGATGTGCATCCCACGGTAGGTCCGAACTGGTCCGCACTCGAAGCGCGGCTGCAGATCCGGCGCGGTGACGGCGCGATGTTCGAGTTGTTCCCGCAGCAGCGCTTCTTCAGCACTCCGCCGACCAACACCAACGAAGCGGCGATCACTACCTTGCTCGACGGGCAGCTCTACACGGTGCTCGGTCAGGGTGACGCGCAAGGACGCTGGCAATTGCGCTTGTGGTGGAAGCCGTTCGTGACGTTGATCTGGCTGGGCGGCGGACTGATTGCGCTCGGCGGGCTGCTGGCACTGATCGGCCGGGTGTTGCGCGAACGGCGGGCTGCGGAGGCGGAGTCTTGGGCATGAGGCGCGTGCTGATCTGGGCGCCGCTGATGCTGTTCGCCTTGGTGTTCGCCTTGGTCGCGAGCGGGTTGTTCAAGCCCTCCGACCGGATGGTGCATTCTGCGATGGTCGGCAAGCCGCTGCCCGCGCTGGCGCTGCCTGCACTGCTGCCCGGCAAACCGGGGATCGCGAGCGGGGAGCTGAAGGGCAAGCCGCGGCTGCTCAACGTCTTCGCCAGCTGGTGCATCCCATGCATCGCCGAGGCGCCGCAATTGATGAGGCTCAAGGCGGCGGGCGTGGAGATCGACGCGATTGCGATCCGCGACACGCCCGAGGCAGTGCAGGCGTTCCTCGCGCGTAATGGCGATCCCTATGCGCGGATCGGCGACGACAAGGCCAGTCGTGCGCAGCTGGCTTTGGGGTCGTCAGGCGTTCCCGAGACCTTCGTGATCGATGCCGAGGGGCGGATTGCCTACCAGCATATCGGCGACGTGCGCGAGGATGACGTGCCCAAGCTGCTTGCCGAGTTGGAGAAGGCGAAGTGAGAGGCCGCAGCTCTCGCCATCGTCATCCCGGACTTGTTCCGGGATCCACCGAGCCGCGCGTGACGGCTTCTCGCCTCTTGTCCTTTCCCCATCCGCGCGGTGGACCCCGGCGAAAGGCCGGGGTGACGATGGTGATGGGGCTGGCATTGGTGTTCCCAACGCTCGCGCTGGCGGACTCGAAACTGCCGCCCGCCGAACTCGCCTACAACCAGCTTCCCGATCCTGCGCAGGAGGCGAAGGCCAAGGCGCTGATGGACACGCTGCGCTGCCTGGTCTGCCAGGGCCAGTCGATCGCCGATAGCGACGCCGAAATGGCGGGCGACATGCGTGCCCTGGTGCGCCAGCGCGTCGCCGCAGGCGAGGCCCCCGGCGACATCCGCAAATGGCTGGTTCAGCGCTACGGCGACTATGTCACCTATGATCCGCCGCTGAGCTGGGTGACCGCGCCGCTGTGGCTCGCGCCGCTGGTGCTGCTCGGGATCGGCGCGCTGATCGCGCGGCGGAATTTCGCAAGGCGCAAGCCGTGATGGGGTGGGCGATCTTCGCCGCGTTCGCGCTTGGCGCGGCGCTGTTGCTGTGGGTGACCGGCTTCCCGCGGAAATTGTGGACCGTCGCGGCGACGGGGCTGATGCTGGGCGCGGCAGGCTATGCCTGGCAGGGCAATCCCGGGCTGGCCGGGCGTCCGGTCTCGGCGGTGCAGGCGAAGGGCGAGATCGACCCCGACGTCGTCGAGCTGCGCGATGCGATGTACGGCCGGTTCAACTTCACCTGGGCGTCGTTCATGCGCGCCGACGCGATGACACGGGCCGGGGCACCCGATACCGCAGCGCGCGCGATGATCCTGACCGTGCGGCAGGCGCCGCTCGACGCGGGCGCCTGGACATGGCTCGGGATCAAGCTTGCCGAGAATGACGGCGGCCAGGTGTCACCGGCGTCCAAATTCGCCTTCGAGCATGCCATGGCGCTGGCGCCGAAGCATCCCGGCCCGCCCTTCTTCTACGGGCTCGCACTGGTCCGGCAGAACCGCTTCGCCGAGGCACGGCCGCTCTGGGCCAAGGCAGTCGAAGTAGCGCCGCCCGCCGCGGGCTATCACGCACAATTGGTGGTGCGGCTGTTCCTGCTCGATCGGTTCCTCGAAGCGCAGCCCGCAGAGGCGCGCTGAGCGAGCCTAGTGCTCCTGCGAAAGCAGGAGCCCAGGGTATAAGTGCTCGATCGCCCGGGGCTTCTGCTTTCGCAGGAGCACTCATTCAGTATGCGGGATGACCTGGCTGCCAGATGCCGCTCTTCGCCAAAAGCCGAGGCACTCCGTCTCACTGCCCTCGGCCGGTCTCCTCCTGCAGCGCGTCGATGCGCTTCGAGGCCTCCGCCTTGGTTAGGTCGTCCTCGAATTCGGCGTGCGCTTCCTCGGACAAAGTCTTGAGATAGCTCGCCTGCGCGCCGGTCATGGGTTCGTCGCCGGTAGTCCAGTCGTCGGGATCCTTCTCGGCGTTGCCGACAGGCTCGGACTTGGGATTGGGATGGTCGGTCATGGCTTTTCCTTTTCAGGTTTCGCCACGACCAACCGATATGTTCTCAATTCGTTCCGTCAGGCCGCCCAAGCCTCGTAGGGCAGATCGAGATCGTCGGCGACGGCCTTGAACGCGATCTTGCCCTTGTAGACGTTGAGGCCGTTGGCGAGGTGCCTGTCGGCCTGCATTGCGGCTTCCGCGCCGAGATTGGCGAGCTTGAGCACGAACGGCAGGGTCGCGTTGTTGAGTGCGAAGGCCGAGGTGCGGGCGACCGCGCCGGGCATGTTGGCGACGCAATAATGGATGACGCCGTCGACCTCGTAGACCGGGTCGTCATGCGTGGTCGCCTTCGAGGTTTCGAAGCAGCCGCCCTGGTCGATCGCGATGTCGACGAGCACAGAGCCACGCATCATCGTCTTGAGCATGTCGCGGGTGACGAGCTTGGGGGCCGCCGCGCCGGGGACGAGCACCGCGCCGATCACCACCTGCGAGCGGGCGACCGCCTCGGCAATCGCCGCCTTCGAGGCGTAGGCGGTCTTGATCTGGCTGCCGAAATGCATGTCGAGTTCAGCCAGGCGCTCGTTGTTGATGTCGTAGATCGTCACGTCGGCGCGCTGGCCGGTGGCCATCTGCGCGGCGTTAATCCCCGAGACGCCGCCGCCGAGGATCGCAACCCTGCACGGCGCGACTCCGGGCACGCCGCCGAGCAGTTCGCCGCGGCCGCCCTGTTCCTTCTCGAGATAGTGCGACGCGACCTGGACCGACATGCGGCCGGCGACTTCGCTCATCGGCTTGAGGAGGGGGAGGGCGCCCGAGTTCGACGTCACCGTCTCATAGGCGATGCAGGTCGCGCCGGACCGCATCAGACCCTCGGCCTGCGGCTTGTCGGCGGCGAGGTGAAGATAGGTGAACAGGATGTGGCGCGGCTCGAGCAGCGCGATTTCCTGCGGCTGAGGCTCCTTGACCTTCACGATCATGTCCGAGCCGGCGAACACCGCGGCGGCGTCCGGAGCAATCGTCGCACCGACATCGGTATAGGCAGAGTCGTCGAAATCGATGCCGGTGCCGGCCCGGGTCTCGACCAGTACCTGATGCCCGGCATGGACGAGCTCGGCAACCGATGCGGGGGTCAGGCCGACACGATATTCGTGGTTCTTGATTTCCTTAGGCACGCCAACGCGCATGACATCTCTCCAGCGAGTCTTTTGTGGCGCGATAGTATCGCAAGATACAGGTGCAAATCCCTGCAAATTTCAGCGCCAAGTATGGCATCACCGCATGGATTCGCTAGAATGCGCCGATAATCCGGAGATTTATGCGCGATGGATAAGATTGACGGCGCCATTCTCAAGATGCTCGCGTTCGATGCGCGAGCGCCGGTGAGCCAGATCGCCAATTGGGTAGGGCTCTCGCAATCGGCATGCACGCGGCGGATCCAGGCGCTCGAATCTTCGGGGCACATCATGGGCTATGGTGCCAGACTGGGACATAGACGGCTCGGTTTCCGGATCACCGCTTTGGTCGACATCACGCTCGGCACGCAGGTGGAGGAGGATCTGGCGCGGTTCGAGCAGGCGGTGTCGCAGATCGACGGGGTGGTCGAATGCGCGCTCGTATCCGGCGGGCAGGATTACCGGCTGAAGATCCTCGCGCAGGATCTCGATGATTATGAACGACTTCACCGCGAGCATCTCGGCCGGCTGCCCGGAGTGGTGACGATCAACTCGAGCTTCGTGCTGCGCGCGGTGCCGACTCGCAGCGAGGCCGACGCGCTGTTCGCAGAAAACTGAGCGGGAACCGCTCGCGCCCTTGCGCGTCTCCCTTGGCGTAACCATCTGTGCGGGTCGGGCCGTTGCCAGTCTATGTTGCACGTGCTAACGGCCCGCGCACTTTTTCAGACGAGAACGCAGGTCGCATGACCAGGTCTGTTTCCCCAATTGCGCGGTTTCCGCGCCAGTGAACATCTCCGCAAGCGGGCAGGCCGAAACGCTCCCGCAGCCAGACGAGCCGCACGACGCGCACGGCCATGCCGCCGATGCGACGTGGAAGCTCGCGCTCGGCGCGATCGGCATCGTCTTTGGCGACATCGGCACCAGCCCGCTCTACGCGTTCCGCGAGACCTTTGCCGGGCACCACAAGCTGACGCTCGACACGCTCCACATCATGGGCGTGATCAGCCTGATGTTCTGGTCGATGATGGTGGTGGTGACGCTCAAATACGTCACGATCATCATGCGCGCCGACAATAAGGGCGAGGGCGGCAGCCTGGCGCTGCTCGCCCTGATTTCTCGCAGCGCCAACCAGAAGCGCTGGACGCAGGGAATCGTGCTGCTCGGCGTCTTCGCGACCGCGTTGTTTTACGGCGACTCGATGATCACCCCGGCGGTGTCGGTGCTGTCGGCAGTCGAGGGCATCGCGATCGCCGCGCCGGGCTTTGCCGCGTTGGTGATTCCGATCGCGGTGGTGATCCTGGTGCTGCTTTTCTCGATCCAGCGGACCGGAACGGCGCGGGTGGGGACCTTTTTCGGCCCGATCATGATGCTCTATTTCCTCGTCATCGCGACGCTCGGGGTATTAAGTTTCGTGCGGACGCCCGAGATCCTCTGGGCGCTGCTGCCGACGCACGCGGTCCAGTTCTTCATGGCGGACCCGCTGGCTGCCTTCCTCGCGCTCGGCTCGGTGGTGCTCGCCGTGACCGGCGCCGAGGCGCTCTACGCCGATATGGGGCATTTCGGGCGCAAGCCGATCCGCGTGTCGTGGCTGTGGTTCGTGCTGCCGGCGCTGATCCTCAATTATATGGGTCAGGGCGCGCTGCTGATGCGCGAAGGCACGGTGGCGCTCAAGAGCCCGTTCTACATGCTTGCGCCTGAAAGCCTCCAGCTTCCGCTGGTGGTGCTGGCGACGCTGGCGGCGATCATTGCGTCGCAGGCGGTGATCTCCGGCGCCTTTTCTGTGACCCAGCAGGCGATCCAGCTCGGCTTCGTGCCGCGGCTGCGCATCGAGCACACCAGCGCCTCGACCGCGGGACAGATCTACATCCCGACGATCAACTGGGCGCTGATGTCGATGGTGATCCTGCTGGTCCTGTCGTTCCAAACCTCGTCTAACCTTACCGCGGCCTATGGCATTGCGGTCACCGGTGCGATGCTGATCGACAATTGCCTGCTCGCGGTGGTACTGTTTGCATTGTGGCAGTGGAAGAAGCGCTACGCGCTGCCGCTGCTCGCGCTATTCTTCACCGTCGACCTGGCCTATTTCGCCGCCAACCTGACCAAGGTGCCCGACGGCGGCTGGTTCCCGCTGCTGGTTGGCTTCATCGTGTTCACGCTGCTCACCACTTGGTCGAAGGGACGCAAGCTGATGATCGAGCGGCTGCGCGAGAGCGCGATGCCAATCAAGATCTTCATCGAATCGGCGGCGATCGCGGCGGCGCGGGTGCCCGGCACCGCGGTGTTCATGACGTCGACCCCCGACGGGGTGCCGCACGCGCTGCTCCACAACCTCAAGCACAACAAGGTGCTCCACGAGCGGGTGATCCTGCTGACGGTGAAGATCGCCGACGTGCCCTACGTCCCCGACGAGAAGCGCATGAAGATCGATGATCTCGGCAAGGGTTTCCACCGCATGATCCTGTTCTACGGCTTCATGCAGGAGGCCGACGTGCCCGCCGCGCTCAAACAGGTCAGCGCATGCGGCGCCGAGTTCAAGATGATGGACACCAGCTTCTTCCTTGCGCGCCAGACCTTGCTGCCGTCGTCGCGGCCGGGGATGATGATCTGGCGCGAAAAGCTGTTCGCCTGGATGCTGCGCAACGCCGAAAGCGCGATGGAATTTTTCCGCCTGCCGACCAATCGCGTCGTCGAGCTGGGAAGCCAGGTCGAGATCTGAGCGCGCCGACGCCCCTGCCAGCGCCCCTGATCGTCACGGCATTGTTCGGGCGGCAGGACCAGGCATGGTTCGACGTGCTCCGGCGGGAGCATTATCCGCCCGAGCGCAACCTGCTCGACGCGCACCTGACGCTTTTCCACCATTTGCCGCCCAGTGCGGGCGAGGAGCTCAAGCAGCGCCTGTCTGGCGAGACCCGCGGGGTGCGCGCGCCGCGCGCGAAGGTGACCGGGCTGATGTCGCTGGGCGGTGGGGTGGCGTACCGGATCGAGGTGCCCGAACTCACTGCGATTCGCGCGCGGTTGTCCGAGGCTTTTGCGGGCATGCTGATGCCGCAGGATGCAGGGCGTTGGCGTCCGCATGTCACCGTGCAGAACAAGGTAACGCCGTCGCTCGCCAAGGTGGTTCAGGCCGCATTGTCGCGCGATTTCCAGCCGCGCGAGGTCGAGATCGCAGGGCTGGCGAGCTGGTGGTATCGCGGTGGACCATGGGAGCCGCACTCGCGGCATATGTTCGCTTGACCGGACGAAAAGCCCGACCTATGTCGCGCCCTCGCTTCATCGCGAGGCCCGGTAGGGCGGAGTAGCTCAGTTGGTTAGAGCACGGGAATCATAATCCTGGGGTCGGGGGTTCAAGTCCCTCCTCCGCTACCATTCGGCCTTGATGGCGACCGGTCCGATATCACCCGGTCCTCGCCAATCCCCCGCGATTGAGGTGACAGGGATCGCGGCCGAATTGGCAAGCACGCGCGTAGGCGACCGCCTGGTCCGCGTTTCTCCTAAGGAAAAACAATTGCTTGCATCCAAGCAGGCAATGGCGCGTTAGCGCTCGGACGAACCGCTTTCTCCATATCACGAAGCAGCTTTAGGGGTGAAATGCGCCCGCCTCTTCATAGTGTTTCCTGTGCATGAAAGCTGGCGAGAGCCTGTCGGCGCTGCTGACCACGTTCGGCTCGGCGACCCCGCCGTTCACGCTGTTGCGTGTGCCCGCCGGGGTGCAGATGGCGACGCCGCAAGTCGATGGCGTGATGGCGCTGATGGTCCTTGCCGGCACGATGCGCCTCGAGATCGATGGCGAACACGCCTGCACGGTTAAGTCTGGCCGGCTGGTGCTGGTGCCGGCGGGCAGCCTTGCCAATCTCGCACCTGGTGAGCAGAGCGGCGCTACCGTACAGAGCCATGACTGCCTGACCCAGCGCAACGGCTGGATGGTCGCCGACGGCACCCGAGGCCGCGAAGCCGCGCTGGTGGTCGGGGCCGGGCGTATCGCGGGAAGCGGCCGAGAAGCACTGACCGAACCGACCGTGGCAGCAGTGGTCAAATGCGCGATCGGCAAGCGGCTGTTCGGGTTGCTCCGCGCCGAGTGCCAGGGCGACGGCGAGGCGGCGCTGGCGAATGCGCTGATGCATGCCTGCGTCGTCCAGGGGTTGCGCCGGGCGATCGACCGCGCGCCCGATGATGCCCCCATTTCGGGCGGACGGAGCCTTCTGTCGGGCGCGATCGCGGCGATCCGCGCACATCCGGGCGAGCAGCACACGATCGAGCGGCTGGCGCTTCGCGCGGGGATGAGCCGGTCGAGCTTCATCCGCCATTTCAAGCGGATCATGCGGATCGGCCCGGCCGAATATGTTCAAAAGGTCCGGCTGGAGGAGGCGCGGGCGATGCTGATGGCGACCAATCTGCCGATCAAGACGATCGCGGCACGAAGCGGCTTCCAGAGCCGCAGCCATTTCTCGCGCGCATTCCGTGCCGCCTTTGGCAAGGATCCGAGCAGTTTTCGGCAAGACGGCGTCTGATTTCAGCGACGGATCGGGGGGGGCAGGTGCCCGAGCGTTTCAGAATGGGTGCCCACGATGTTCAGAAATGCGTTTGTGTCGTTCGATCACAAGGCATCGAACGCACAGGTTTCTGCGGATCGTTACGCCGCGTATTCTTAAATGTTAAGGGATTTTGCTAGGGTTTTCCGTCGTTTGCCTGCGGAACGTCACGATCTTCCCGGCGGTTATTGCTTCACGATCCAGCGCGGTCGTTAGGACAACAAAGCAGCGATAGGAGACGTAATCATGCCCGGTCTTTCCAACATTTTCGGCGGCGACGACAACAGCGGCACCAGCAGCAGCGATTCGAATGCCGATGGCGGCATCATGGGCGATGTCGAGAGCACGCTCGGCCTCGATGCCAATTCTTCGCAGACCTATTCGTCGACCGACGAGGACGGCAATTCGGAATCGTCGACCAACGAAAACGGTCTGAGCCTCGATACCGGCACCGACGGCCTGCTGGGCGCAGTCGGCAACGTCATGGGCTCGAGCGATGAGAGCCACGACTCGTAATCCAGCGACGTGGGTGGTGCCTCTGCGTACCACCCACTTCCTTTCTCAAGGTAGGTGAGAACATGGCCGGCAGCGCCCTGATCGATACCTCCAACCGCCTGCTCGGCTGGTCGACCAGCGACTTCAGCCTGTACGGCGGACAAGCGGCCGTCACGATCGGCGCGCCGGCGGCGCCGCCCCGCGGCTCGGATGGCCTGAGTGTTCCCGATCCCGCAATTTCCTCCGCGTCGCAAACCCCACAGCCCGAGGCGGCGGGTTTTCGTGAAGCGGTCGGCGACACCGTCGCCGAGACCCACGACCCAGCGCCCAGCCCCTATCATTTCATGCCCTTCGTCCCCGCGCCGATCCAGTTCGGCGACGCGGCGCACGCCCAGGCACTCGAGGCGCAGGTGCCGACCGCTATGGGCAGCGGCGCGCCCGCGATTGACGGGATCCACTCGGCCGCGTTCCTGCCCGCCGCGCCCCCCGTCGGGCTTGCCGCACCGACTCTCGCGATTGCGCAGCCCGAAGCCGATGCCGCGCCCGCGCTGGCGGCCCTGGGCGGTCTCGCCGCGCCGGTGCTCGGGCTGGGCCAGGCGATCGACCATACGCTGTCGAGCGTCGATCACATCCTGACCCCGGCCGTGGAGGGCGCACTCTCGACGGTCGACCAGACGATCGCGAGCGTCGGGGACAGCCTCTCGGCCGTTGGGGAGGAGCTTCCCACCGTCGACGATACGCTATCGGCGGTGGATCATACGCTGTCGACCGTCGTAGCGGCCACCGACACGCTACTCGACGGAGCCCAGCAGGCGGTCGACGGGCTGCCGCCGCTCTCGGACATCGTCGCGGCCGACGGCTTTCTCGGCAGCGATCCCGTGGGCGGCGTCGCGACCTTGGTGTCGATGGTCGATTCGGCCGACGCATTTGACCTCTCGCATGCCGGGCTCGACGCGCCCGAGGTGGCGGCGACCGGCTCGATCCTCGACACGCTTGCCGACGAAGCAGTCGCCGGCGCGCTGCTCGGCGACGTCGAGCACAACGTCGACACAATCCTGCCCGACCATCATCACGACGGAGTGTTAGGTCTGTGACGAGCGAGACACCCCGCGACACTGCCCCGTCCGATGTCCGCGAAGCGCAGGATCGCGCCGATGCCGCGACCGCGCAGGTCATTGCGCTCGACAGCGCCCAGCGTGCCACCGAGCTCGAGCAAGGCGACGAATTCGCCTCGGCGCTGCGCCAGTGCAAGCGGCTGATCTGGACCGCCGCGGCGTTCAGCGGCGGGGTCAACCTGCTGTTCCTCGCCTCGCCGATCTACCTCACCGAAGTCTATAACCGCGTGATCCCCTCGGGGAGCATCCCGACCCTGATCTCGCTCAGCATCGGGCTGGTGATCGCGCTCGCGACGATGGCGGCATTCGATGCCGTTCGCGGGCGGATTCTGATCCGCGCCGCTGCCCGGCTCGACCGGATCCTCGCGCACCGCGTGTTCCAGGCGATCATCGAACTCTCGTCGCACCACGGCGCGGTCGCGCGCAACGCCAACATGCTGCGCGATCTCGACCAGTTCCGCAGCGCGTTGGCGGGGCAGGGCGCGCAATTCTTCTTCGACGTGCCGTGGATGCCGCTGTTCCTGATCGTGCTGTTCCTGATCAGTCCGGTGCTGGGGCTGGTCGGGCTGGGCGGCGCGCTCACCCTGCTGGCGATGGCGGTGTTCAACAATCGCGTGACGCGCGAATCCGCCGAGATCGCCCAGGCCGCCGCGACGCGCAGCTACCGCTTCACCGATGCGGTTGCCCGCTTCGCCGGGCCGGTGCGCGCGATGGGCATGGAAGACGCGCTCGCGGTGCATTGGCACATCGACCGCGAGACGATGATGCGCCGCCAGGCCGAGGGCAGCGATCGCGGCGCCGACATGGGCGCGTCGATCAAGTTCCTGCGCCTTTGCCTGCAAAGCGCGATGATCGGCATCGGCGGCTATCTGGTGATCGAGAATGCGATCCTGCCGGCGAGCATCTTCGCGGCCAACGTGCTGCTCGGCCGCGCGCTCGCGCCGCTCGAGCTCGCGGTCACCGGGTGGCGCGCGATCGGCAGCGCAGTCTCTGCGGGCCGGCGGGTGCAGAAGGCGCTGAGCCAGGCGCCGACGCGCGACACCAAGATCGAGCTGCCCAAGCGCGACGTCGCGATCCATCTGGAGAATGTCAGCTTCACGCCGCCCGGCGCGCGCCAGCCGGCACTGCGCTCGATCAACCTCGACATCGGTGCCGGCGAAGTCATCGGCGTTGTCGGCCCGAGCGGCGCGGGCAAGACCTGCCTCGCCCGGCTGCTCGTCGCGGCGAGCAGCCCGAGCCAGGGCATCTGCACGATCGGTGGGATCGAGGGCAAGCATTGGACCCCTGAGAACCTCGCCAAGACCGTCGGCTATCTCCCGCAGAGCGTCGGACTGTTCCCGGGAACGATCCGCGAGAATATCGCGCGCTTCACCAAGGCGAGCGACGACCAGGTCGTCCAGGCGGCGATGCGCGCCAACGTCCACGACATGATCCTCAACCTTCCCGAAGGCTATGAGACCCAGGTCGACGAGGGCGGATCAAGCCTGTCGGGCGGTCAGCGCCAGCGGATCGGGCTCGCCCGCGCGATGTTCGGGTCGCCGCGGCTGCTCGTCCTCGACGAACCCAACGCGCATCTCGACAGCGACGGCGAGGAAGCACTCGGCGCGGCGCTCGCGACCTTGAAGGCGGAAGGATCGACGATCGTGCTGATCGCGCACCGGCTCAATCCGATCGCGCATGTCGATCGGGTGTTGGTGCTGTGCAAGGGCGAGCTCCAGCTCGACGGCCCGCGGGCGCGCGTGTTCCGCAAGGTCAAGACCGAGCTGGTCCGCTCGATCGCCCGCGAGCCGGTGGAGGCCCTATGAAGCTCGACTTCTTCTCGCTCGGCGGCGGCGCCAGCGCGACTCCCGATGCGCCGTTGCCGCGCCACGCGATCGAGGCGCGGATGCGCCAGCTCGATATCAAGCCGATCGACCATGCCGGCCGCTCCATCCGCTTCGGGCTGATTGCGGCGGGGGTGTTCCTCCTGCTGTTCGGCCTCTACGCCACGCTCGCGCCGATCTCGGCAGCGGCGATCGCGCCGGGTGAAGTGACCGTGAGCGGCGACAAGATCGTCGTCCAGCCGGTGACCGGCGGGATCGTCACGCAGGTGCTGGTGCGCGAGGGCCAGGCGGTGCAGGCGGGGCAGCCGCTCGTGCGGCTGAACGGCGTGCGCTCGGGCGCGCAGCTGACCCAGGCGCAGGCACGGCGCGACTCATTGAAGGCGTTGGAGTCGCGGCTGCTCGCCGAGCGCGACGGGCTTGCGGTTCTGACCTTCCCGGCCGACCTCAGCCGCCGCGCGGGCGAACCGCAGGTGGCCAAGGCGCTGGCGACGCAGCGGCAGGTTTTCGCGCAGCATCGCTCGGTGCTGGGCGCGGACCGCGCGACCTCGGATGAGTCGCTCGACGCGGCGCGCGCCAAGCTCGCGGCGTCCAGGAAGCAGCTCGCTTTGATCAGCGAGGAGCTCGAAGACTATCAGATGCTCTATCGCCGTGGTTTCGCGCGCAAGACCACGGTTCGCTCGCTCGAGCGCACCCAGGCGCAGTTGCAGGCCGACATGTTGACCGGCGAGGCGTCGCTCAAGCAGGCCGAGATTGCCGCCACGCGGGTCCGTGACGCGCAGGGGCTCGACCTCGCGTCGCAGCTCGGCCAGGTCCAGGACCAGCTCGCCCAGGTCGAGCCGCAGCTCGACGTGTCGCGTTATGCCGCCGACCAGGACGTCATCCGCGCGCCGGTCGCCGGCCGCGTCTCGGGCGTTGCGTCGATGGGGCAGGGGATGGTCGTCGGCGGGGGCAAGACGCTGATGGAGATCGTCCCCAGCGGGCGGGCGCTGATCGTCGAGGCACGGGTCAAGCCGCAGGACATCGACGATGTCCGCGTCGGCCAGGAAGCGACGATCCGCTTCTCGAGCGTCAACCCGCATGGCCGGACCTCGTTCAAGGGCCGCGTGATGACGCTGTCGCCGGCGCGGATCGAGCAGGGCGGCGCGCCCTATTACAAGGCGCAGGTCGTGCTCGCGGACCCGGCCGAGGCGCAGCGCGAGGGCTTGGCGCTGCAGCCGGGCATCCCCGCTTCGGTCAATATCAAGACCCAGGAACGCACGCTGTTCGACTATCTCATCGCCCCGCTCGGCGACGCGATCAGCCGCAGCATGCGCGAGGAATAAGGAGAATAGGATGCCTGGATTGCTCAGTAGCGTTTTCGGAGATGAGTCCGGAGGCGAGGACCAGACCAGCCAGCAGGCGCAGGAATATGGCTCGTCCGGCGATGCAGGGATCGACCTGTCGCCTTCAGTCGAAATCAGCCATCACGTTGAGGGCAGCTATCAAAATCTCGACGGTTCGACCACCGATTGGAGCAGCGATAGCAATGTCGCGGTCACGGTGGATGTGAGTGCAGTGCTCGATGTCGCTGGCCTCGCCGATCAGACGACTATCACCGAGAATTGAGCCGCCGATCCGATGCTCCGGGTGTCGCTCGCGGCGACGACGCTACGCATGGCATACCTGGCTTTAGGAAGGTCGGGTTTTCAGATGCATCAGACCTTAGCCTCCATTCTGCAATCAGCCGGGATCGGACTCGAAGCTCCTGCAAAAAAAAAGCGGCCGGGGGAAATGCGCCCTGATTTCGTCGTTTAGCGCGGTCGCGAAGCTTCTCGAAAGCGGACGCTTCGTTGCGAAAACCTTGCTATTCCGATCGGCGATCGTGAGCACCCAGTTTAAGCACACTACCCCCGCACAGCGTTTGCCGCTATATTCCGTACAATCATCGCGCGATGCGCCACGCGACCACCAAGGTTAGCGATGATCGCTGCGAGCGCCGCCTCTAGGTCATGGCTCGCTCCACACATAAACAGGTCCACGCATGCGGAGCCGTATTCCGGCCAAGTGTGTATCGAGATGTGTGATTCCGCCAGCATCACCACACCGGTGACGCCCTGTCCCGGCCCAAAGCTGTGTAGCCTGACCTCGATCAAGGTCGCGCGTGCCGCGGTCGCCGCCGCGACCAGGGCGCGTTCGATGTGGTTGATATCGCTAAGGTGCTCCGCATCGTGCAAGTCCGCGATCAGGTGATGACCTTGATAGGCGCGTGTCACAATAAGCTCTCATGCGGATGATCGAGCAGCGCCATCGCCTGCTCGGCTGCGCGGACGCCGCGATAATGGGCCTCTTCGAATAGCGATAGGCCGCTGAGGTCGGAATGCGCGAGGAAGAGCGGGGGCTCAAGTCTGACTGCTTCGCCGCGCTGCAGAAAGCCCGGTGTCGGACGGATCATCGCATGTCCCCACCGCCATAGCTCGATGCGCGCGATTGCACCTTCGAGGTCCGGGTGTGTTTCGAGCAGGTCGTCGCGAACGATCCGCTTCCAATCCTCGGCCGGGCGCTGGACGAGCAAACGGCGCGCCTGTTCGGGCGACATGTCCGACAAAGGAAGATACCATGTGAGGACCGTCGCGGGCATGACTGCGTCAGGACCCTGATGCGTCGCCACAACATAGCCGAGCGAATTGCTCGTGCTCGACACATTGTCCCAAGCCAGCGGCACGCCGCGTCCGACTGGCAGACGATCGACAGTAACATTGGCGACTAGCCACGGCGCGTAGCTGAAGCCGGCCACGTCGGCGACCGCGCTACAAACGCGCTTCGCGACGAAGTGCGGCATGGCGAGGATCGCGGTCCGGGCGCGCGTGCGGACCGTGCGGTTCGCCGTTACGTCGAAGCTGTCGACGAGCACAGCCGATTCCTCGCGGGCGACGCGATGGACGATCTGCCCCGCGGCGATCCTTTGCGGAAAGAATTCAGAGAGGCGGCGCGTGAGCCGGCCATTGCCTTCGGGCCAAGTGAGTTCGTTGTCGCGCACGCCGTCGGCCGCCCAGCCGCGCCGTGCGGCGAAATAGTGCACGCCTGCCCAAGCCGAGACCTGATCGGGCTCGGTGCCATAATCGTCGCGCATCGCATAGCGGACATGCGCGCGTAGCACCGTCGAATGCCATCCCTGAGCATCGAGCCAGGCGGTGAAGCTGAGCGCGTCGAGCGCAGTCAGATCGGGATCGCGCGAACCATAAGCCATCGGCACCGTGAAGGCCGGCTTGCCGTCGGCTCCGACACGCGCCGAAAAGGCGGCCATCGTCGCCGCGAATGCAGCGAGATCCTCGCGGTCCCGCGCGGAGATGCCCGTGCGCGGGATCAACCCCTCCTGCCAGCTGCCCTGCCAGAACAGCCGCTCCTGCATGTCGGCGCAAAGCTGCTCGGGGTCATAGACCGGCACCCCGTCGCGGTCCCCGGTGATCACGCCGAGCTGGCGGAGCAGATGCTGGAGCGCTTTCGCTTCGCGATTTGGGACGGGCAGATAATGCGCGCCGAGCGGATAGGCCGAGACGGCATTGCGGCCGGCTCGTGCGTTGCCACCGACACTGTCCTCGAGCTCGAGCAGCCTGAACCGGTCGAAGCCGGCATCGGTCAGCCGCCAGCCCGCCGAAAGCCCCGCGACGCCACCCCCCGCAATGACGAGATCGACTTCCTCGAAACGGCTTGGCTCTGGAAAGTCGCCGGTCCTCAGTCGATGCCCGCGCGCCATGTCTGCTCCCGCGAGCGTGCCGCCGGGAAGCGGCGCCTCGCGCTCAAGCGCGTACGCCAGCCCACCGCCAGCCGCGGCTACCGCCGCCGCACCCAGGCCGAGCACCGCGCGGCGATCAGCCTTCATACTTGCCCCACGCATCGGCGAATTCGCGGACGAGGACTTGGTTGTCGAGCCGATTTACCGGAGTCGGTCGCCGTGCCATGTCGGGCGGAAAGTCGAACAGCCGCTGGTCGATGACCGGCGTGAGGAAGCGTCCGATGGGAATCCTGCCCTGCGCTGGGATCGTGCCTGCAGCGGCGAGAACGAACCCCCATTCGCCAAAGCTTGGCACATAGACATGATAACCGCGCGTCTGAAACCCGGCAGCCTCCAGCGTCGAGGCGACGGTCCAGAAAGCGTTGGGTGCGACTAGCGGCGAGGTGCTCTGCACCACCATCATTCCGCCTGGGGCGAGCAGCTTGCGCACCGCACGATAGAAGGTGTCGGTATAGAGCTTGCCGACCGAGTAATCGACCGGATCCGGGAAATCGACGATGATCGCATCGTACCCGCCCGCCTTGCCCGTTTGGCCTGCCTCGCGCGCCCAGCGGAAGCCGTCGGCGTTGATCACGGTCATCCGGGGATTGGTGAGGGATCCGCCGTTCAGCCGCGACAGCATCGCGGTGCGCGAAAACAGGCTGGTCATCTCTCCGTCGAGATCGACCAGGGTCAGGTGCTGCACCTCGGGATGCTTGAATACTTCGCGTGCTGCCAAGCCGTCGCCGCCACCGAGGATCAGCACGTTGCGCAGCTCAGCGACGCGGCCTAACGCCGGATGCACCAGCGCCTCGTGGTAGCGATATTCGTCGCGCGACGAGAATTGCAGGTTGCCGTTTAGGTACAGTCGGACATCGTCGGCGCGGCGCGTGAGCACGATTCGCTGATATTTGGTGCTCTGCGCATAGATTACCGGCTCGCCATAACTCGCCACTTCAGCCCAGCGCTGAAGCCGGTCCGAGGCGACGAAACCTGCCGCCAACGCCAGCAGCACGAACACCGAAGCAATCATCTCGACGTGGTATTTCGAGGCGCGGGGCAGGGTTATGAGCAGCGCCAGCGCGACCCCGGCGTTGAAGATCCCGAACATGAAGCCGGTGCGGATCATGCCCAGATGCGGCATCAGCAGCAGCGGAAAGAGCAAACTGGCGACCAGCGCGCCGACATAATCGAAGGTCAGCACGTTCGACACGGTTTCTCGGAAATCGAAGCCGCGCAGGATGCGGATGAGCAGCGGTATTTCGAGCCCGACGAGAAAGCCGATCGCAAGCACCAGCCCGTAAAGTGCCACCCGGAAATGCTCGACCAACGGGAACAGCATGAACAAGGCGCCGGCCGAGCATCCGCCAAGCAGGGCGATCAGCAGCTCGATTCGAACGAACAGCCGAAGCTCGTCCCGCTTGACATAGCGCGAGCACCAGCTGCCCATGCCCATCGCGAACAGATAACTGCCGATCACGGTCGAGAACTGGGTGACGCTGTCGCCGAGCAGATAGCTTGCCAGTGTGCTGGCCAGCAGCTCGTAGATCAGCCCGCAGGTAGAGACGACGAATGCGGAGGCGAGCAGCGCCGCGGTGGATCCGGACGCGCGTGTCTTGGGTATCGAAGGGTCGGCTTCAGCCATGGATGGCGGCAGCGACGATGATCGCGAGTCCGATCGCGACCGCGCCGGCGAAGATCGCCACGGCTACATTCTGCTTCTGCTCGATCTCCTGCCACAATTTGCCCGGGGTGAGCAGGTCAAGAATGACGAAGCCGATGACGAATACGACCATCCCGATCGCGGAATAGAGCAGGGTGCTGAGCACGGCGGGCAGGCTGGTGACCATGACGGATCTCCTATTTGTGGGTTGGGCCGTAGAAGCCGGCATGGGTGCGCGCCCGGCTTCCCTCGGCGAAGGGGGACCAGGCATAGCCGGCGCACACGACGAACAGCCCCGCTACGCCGAGGCACCAGAGCGCGTAGAGAAAGGTGCGCGTGCTCATTCGTCGTCATCCCCCGTCGGAGCGAAGTCGCTTTCGTCCTTGCGGGCCTTTTCGAACGCCACATGCCGCGCGAACGCGAACACCAAGGGTGCAGCGAGCAGCAGCAGCGCGAGCACCAGGTTCGATCCGTAAATCGCCCCCTGGCGCACTTCGACCCGCACCTGGGGAGCGTTCGCCGGATCCATCCATCCGCTGCCGTCGGAATAATAGCTTGCCGCGCCGTTCCAGCGATTGCCCTTATAGTCGACGACCAGGTCGTACGTGCCAGCGGGCACGCTAGCGATCGACACTTCGGCGCCGCGGCTGCCCTCGGTCCAGGGTCCGTCGGAATCGCTCCCCGAATAGCGCTCGGCGGCGCCATAGGCTTCGTAGACCTCTTGCGTGGCGCGGTTCACCAGACTGTAGTCGAGATCGACCCAGCCGTTTTCGAGCCGCGGCACGTCGGCGCGCAGGCGAACGCTCTGGTAGCGGCGCGGCAGCGTGACCGGGCCGAGCGTGACGCTCTGCTCGCGCTCGTCCGCGGTGATGGGAAAAGTGCCCGCCGCCGACCAGGTCGTCCCGCCGAACTGGAGCGCGAACAGCAAAAGGAAGGCGAACGCCACCGCGGCGAGCTTGAGCCCGGTCTTGAGCCATTCGCCGTTGGGCGAGGGCTGATGCGGCAGCGGCGGCCAGATCCGCGACGCCGGCTGGATGCCGAAGGCTCGCTGCATCTCCTTTTGCGGCACCCATTCGCTGCGCGTCCAGCTGACTTCGCTGGCATTCTCTTCGCGCGACAGCATGACGCCCGGCCGGACCCAGTCGGCGGTGGCGACCTGCTCGCCGACGGCGACGCGCCAGTAGAATTCGCCGAGCACATAATCGACGCGCGCAGTGCCGTTCGTGTAGAAATGCGTGAAACTCTCGGGTCCCAGGCCCATCTGGTCGTAGGACAGCCAGTCGGGCGTCGCCGTCACCGCTTCCCCAAGGCTCCAGCCGTGGCGGATGTTCACCAGCCAGCGATAGCCGTGATAGGGATTGAACAGCAGATATTCTTCCCAGCCATAAGCACCGTTCTCGGAGCGCTGGAGATAGCCGATCGCTTCCCATTCGACCCCGCGCAACACGCCGCGCGTGCCCAGGGGGATTTCGAGCCCGGTCGCCTGGAGATTGTATTCCGTCACCAGTTTCACCTGGGGGTCGGTGACGTCGAGGATCGAGCTGCAATATTGGCAGGCGACATGGACGGTGTAGCCCGCCGCGCGCAGTTCGACGGCGCCGCCGCACGAGGGGCAGGTCAGCGCGCGCGCTGCGGGGGCGGGTTGGGGGGCAATCACCTCAGGCTGCATAGGAAGGAAGCGCCCATCCTTCGATCGCGCGCAATCCGCGCGGCGCGAGCTTGGCCAGCGTCACGTAGCGCCCTTGATAGAAGGTCGTCTCCTGGCGATCGCGCTGCAGCGTCGCGCATTCGCCGCGGCGCCCGCGCAGATCGACGCTGTAGAGCTTCCAGCCGCTCGGCGCGGTGAACGGCAGTTCGCCCTCGGCCGCGACGCAGACGACTTCGCGCGCATCCGCGATCACCAATTTCTCACTGTCGAGCTGCACTTCGGTGCCCGGTATCGCGTCGCCGCCATTCGCGATCTCACGCAACGCCCGGGTGCGCACCTTTTCGAACGGGTACTCCCACAGCAGCGTGAACTGCCCCATCGCCTCGCCCAGCCAGGCATTGCCGCCGTCCTCGAACAGCAGCAGCCACTCGTTCCACGCGCCGTCGGTCCACGCCCAGCGGACCCGCCCGATCACTTCGAAGGCCTTGCCGTCGGCCTGTCCGCGCATGCCGATCTGTACCGGGCTCACGTCGAACGGCAGCGCCGCGACTTCGCCGACCTTGGCGATGCCGCTATCGCTGCGCACCAGCATCGAGCGGCAATAGTCGCAAACGCGGCTGGGCAAGGCCGGCGAGCGGAACACCACGTCGGCGCCGCAATTGGGGCAGGGGAGGTGCAGGCTCATACGCTCAGCGGATACGCCCGAGCAACTCCGCCTTTTTGGCGTCGAACTCCGCCTGCGTGATCGCGCCGATCGTCACCAGTTTGTGGAGCTTTTCGATCTGCGCATAGGCGTCCTCGCCGGGCGCCGCGGCGGGCGCACCGGCGGCATTGCCGAAGCCCCCTGCCATGCTCTGGCCGATCGCCATTCCCGCCGCCATACCCGCCCCAGCGCCCGCGACGCCGCCCGATTGGCCCGCGGCAGTCTCGATCGCCTGCGCGCTCTGGAATCGGACGAAGCGGTCGAGATCGCCCACCACGCGCATCGAGCTGGCCTTGTCGAGATGCGCCTGGACCTCCTCGGGCAGCGACAGGCTCTCGATGAAGAAGCTGGTACAGCTGAGGCCCCATTGCGCGAAGGCAGGTTCCACCGCGGCCTTGAGCTTCTCCGACAGCGCGCCTTGATTGGCGGCAAGGTCGAGAAACGCGATCTCGCCGGTGCCGAGCGCCGACGCGATCGCGGTGGCGATTGCGCCGCGCAGCTGCGGCTCGATGTCGGCTAGGCTCAGCCGGTCGAGCGAGCCCATCATCTTCGTCGCGAAGGTCGCCACGCTCTCGATGCGGAATGAATAGGAGCCGAACGCGCGCACCCGGAGCGGCCCGAATTCCTTGTCACGCACCGTGATCGGCTGCTGCGTGCCCCATTTGAGCCCGGTCTGCTCTTTTTGGCTGAAATAATAGACATCGGCCTTGAATGGCGACGCGAAGCCCTTGTCCCAGTTGAGCAGCGACGTGAGCACCGGCAGGTTGCCCGTCTCGAGCGTATAGAGGCCTGGCAGGAATGCATCGGCGAGCTGCCCCTCGTTGTAGAAGAGCGCGGTCTGGCCTGCGCGCACGGTGAGCTGCGCGCCGTTCTGGATCTCGCGGTCGTCCATCGGATAGCGGATCGCCAGGGTTCCGGGTTCGTCGACCCAATCGATTACGTCGACGAACTGCTTCGAAAGGAAATCGAAAATGCCCATAATCCCCCCTTTGGACGACAAGGGTAGAGTCTTTATTGGCCGTTCGAAACAGTAAAGCGACCGCAGGGCCAGATTCTTATAGCCGCCGCATACCCTAGCGATGCGCAAACCCGTGCGCACCTCGGAGTATCTTAGTGACCTCGCATCCAGTCGAACTACATTTAGCAGATCATGGGATCGTCAATCCAGCCAGCTATTCCAGCTTCCGGACGCAACAGGCGCGCTTGTGCGGCATATGGCTGCGAGCCGCCATCCCGCATCGTCACCCACGAGTGAAGATTGGTGGATGTCTCACTCCGCTCTCGTAAGATCTGCTATTGCGAAGGCGCAATCCTCCGACCCCAGGTGCGGCGCGAATTCCTAGGATAGAGTAGCCCCTGGACCCTGGCGCAGCCGCATCCTTCAATTTTCTGCACGGACAAGCCGGCGCTGCGCTGTGCCGCGCGTCGTTTGATTTCCGAGCAGCACAGCGCCAAGCCCTAATACCGAGGTCGCCGCTCCGGCCAATGCGACTACGGGATAGCCGAGACCCGCGGCGATCACGCCGCCGCCCAGCGCAGCGCCGAAAGCATTGCCAAGGTTGAACGCCCCGATATTCACTGCCGAAGCGAGGTTGGGCGCTTCGGCGGCTGCGGTCATGACGCGTACCTGGAGCGGCGGCACCAGCGCGAAGCTGGCCACGCCCCATAGGAAGATCAGGACGGCGCTGGGGGCCGCATGGGACATCGCCCCGGCAAAGCCGACGAGCACCACGGCGAGCACGGTCAAAGTGACGATCAACGTGCGGTCGACCGACCGGTCGGCGAACTTGCCGCCGAGCCAATTACCTACGGTCAGCCCAACGCCATAGGTGACGAGCATGGCCGTCACGAATCCCAGCGAGGCATGCGTTGTCTCGCGCAGAATGGGCGCAATGTACGTGAAAACGGTGAACATGGCGCTCGATCCGATCACGGTAACCGCTAAAGCGCCCAGCACCGGGCCACGGGTCAGCACGCGCAGTTCTGCAAGTGCGTTGGCGCCCTGGGGAGCGCGCATCACGGGGAGCGTGAGACGCAGCGCGGCCATGGTGAGTACGCCCAGCGCCGAAATGCCCCAGAAGGATGCACGCCAGCCGAGATGTTCACCCGCCCAGGTCGCCAGCGGTACGCCGAGGACGTTCGCAATCGTCAGTCCCATGAACATCGCTGCGACCGCCCCGGCCTTGCGCTCTTGCGGCACTAGGCTGGCCGCGACGATCGAGCCGACTCCGAAAAACGCACCGTGATTGAAGGAGGTGAGCACCCGGGCCGCCAGGAGCATCCAATAGCTGCTTGAGATGGCTGCCAGCAGATTACCGAGCGTGAAGATCGCCGCCAGACCGATTAGCAGCGTCCGCCGCGGTACGCGTCCGGTGGTCAGCGTCATCAGCGGAGCACCGATCATCACGCCGAGTGCGTAGGCGCTGATCAGCAGGCCGGCGGACGGAATCGACACGCCGAGATCCTTGGCAATCACCGGCAGCAGTCCCATTGGCGCGAACTCGGTCACGCCGATGCCGAACGCGCCGGCGGAAAGGGCGAGCAGCCCTGGATTGAGCCTCATGGTGACGGGTCCTCAGACGAGCGCCGGCGCGAGCCGGGCGAAGCCTTCTTGCTGGCGATAGGGGGTGTGCGGATAAGGCGGCAGGACCGTGCTCGCCCGATCGAGCGCCGCGACTTGCTCGGGTGTCAGCGCCCAGCCGACTGCGCCGAGATTCTGGCGAAGCTGATCCTCGTTGCGCGCGCCGATGATGACCGACGAGACGGTGGGTCGGCGCAGCAGCCAGTTGATCGCGACCTGAGGAACAGTCTTGCCGGTCTCTTGCGCGACCGCCTCGAGTGCCTCGATGACTGTGTACAGCAATTCGGCCTCGACCGGTGGCGCGAACTGCTCGGTTTCGTGCAGCCGGCTGCCTTCGGGCAATGGGCGGCCACGGCCGATCTTGCCGGTCAGGCGGCCCCAGCCCAATGGGCTCCACACTAGAGCGCCGACCCCCTGATCGGCCGCGAGCGGCATCAGATCGGCTTCGTAGGCGCGGCCGATCAACGAGTAATAGACCTGGTGTGCGACGAGCCGCGGCCAGCCATGGCGATCCGCGATCGCCTGTGCCTTCATCAGCTGCCACCCTGGATAGTTCGACACCCCGGCATAACGGATCTTGCCGGCGGCGATCAGCCGGTCGAGCGTGCCCATAAGCTCTTCAGCAGGGGTCGTGGCGTCGTACGCGTGGAGCTGAAGCAGGTCGATATGGTCTGTGTCTAGCCGGCGCAGCGCCTCCTCGACCGCGCGAACCAACCGGGCGCGCGAGGCGCCCCAGTCCTGCGGACCGTCTCCGATAGGCAGCCCGGTCTTGGTCGAGATCAGGACAGCATCACGGCGGCCGCGGATCGCCTCGCCCAATATTTCCTCGGACGCACCGCCCGAATAAATGTCAGCGGTGTCGAACAGTGTAACGCCGGCATCGAGGCAAATGTCGACCAGCCGTCGCGCCTCAGCAGAATCGCTCTGCCCCCAAGCGCTGAACAACGGCCCGTTGCCACCAAAGGTGCCGGTGCCGAAGCTCAGCGCGGGAACGCGAAGTCCCGACGATCCAAGTTGTCGATATTCCATGATTCACCTTTGCGTTATGAATATCGGCGGTAGATGGCCGTAGGGCGAGGCGGCGGGTAGCCGTTTAAAACGCAAGGGATTTGTGCGGTGGACGCAAAGCTGACGAACGGAGCCGATCGGTCACGTGCGCTCGCGCTGTTTGCAGCGGTAATTGAGCATGGCAGCTTTTCAGCCGCGGGCCGCGCGCTTGGTCTGAGCCCCTCTGCGGTGAGCCGCGGGATCGATCGGATCGAAGCGCGGCTTGGCGTCAGGTTGCTGCTGCGG
The DNA here is from genome assembly GCF_058782005.1 of Sphingomonas sp. FW306-1B-B10E. NCBI lineage: Bacteria > Pseudomonadati > Pseudomonadota > Alphaproteobacteria > Sphingomonadales > Sphingomonadaceae > Sphingomonas > Sphingomonas sp. FW306-1B-B10E. Next base: position 136,222 of record NZ_JBYSXG010000002.1, on the reverse strand, counting down.
ACCACGCGAGCCGTGTCGCCTACAGCGGAGGGCCAGGCCTATCTCCTCGCGGCCCGCCGCATCCTCGCTGATCTGGACGATGCCGAGCAACAGATCGCCGATCAGGGAGCGCCCCGCGGAAGACTGCGCATCAGCGCGGCGCTTTCGCATGGGCGACTCTGCGTGGTGCCGCTGCTTCAGGAGTTTGCCACGCTCTACCCGCATATCCTGATCGATCTGGCCCTTACCGACACCCTGGTTGATATCGCAGGCGGACAGGCCGACGTCGCAATTCGCTTCGGCCCGTTGGCGGACAGCATGCTCACTGCCCGCAAGCTGGGTGAGACTCGCCGCGTGATCGTCGCTTCGCCAGACTATCTTGGCAGATGCGGAACCCCGAAAAGGCCTGAGGATCTTCACAACCACAATTGCCTGAACTTCAGCTTTCGCCGAGCAGAGCCGGTTTGGCCGTTCCGCCGCGCGGGACAGGACTTCGCGCTTTCGGTGAAGGGGGGAATAGAGGCGAATAACGGCGAGACACTGGGTCAGCTTGCCGCATTGGGCGCCGGCATCGCGCGCGTCGGTGCATTTAGTGTGGCGCAGGAAATTGCATCGGGCGGCCTCGTCCCGCTTCTCGAAGCGTTCAATCCGGGGGATGTCGAAATGATTCATGCCGTGTTCGTCGGCGGAAACGGTACACCCGCTCGTGTTCGGGCGTTCGTTGATTTCCTCGCCGGGCATCTGCGCTGATGGCAGCAAAGCGCCACAATAGCAGCCGTTCAGCCGGCTTAATTATCAACCTGAAACCTCCATTGCGCCACAGAGCCCGCCGTAAGCTGTCGGGTGGTTGGCCGAAATCGCATTCAGAACTCGCCGGGCAATTGCGCCGCCGCCGCCTGATTGCCGCAGACTAGCCTGCGCAGTCGCGCAGCATCTCGACGCGAGCGGGATATCCGGCGAATCGAGATCGCCAATGAATCGCGTCGATCGAGACTAATTGTCTCGGCGCGCCGAGCAGGAATTGGGCCGTGCGAGGGTGCCACTAGCGTGAGGCCCAGCAAACGCATGCCGGACTGCGGCGTGTTATCTGGCGACGACAGCGACCCATTTATCGGAATCTCGAGCGCTCAGCCTCGCCAAAGAACAGGGCCCGGCATCAGGCGGCTACAACAGGCGCAGTGCCGATGCCCTCGGAAGCCCCCGCTTTCAATCCCGCGCAACCGAGTGCAGCACGTCAGCGCAAGGAAACCACTGCGGGGCGATATCCGACCAGATCGCCGAGCGCCTCGGGATCGTGGAGCCTCGCCAGTCCTCCGCGCAATTCGAGCACGCCCTCGCGGCGCAGCGTCTGCAGGGTGCGGTTGACGTGGACGCTGGTCAGCCCGAGCGCGTCTGCGAGCATTTCCTGCGTCATCGGAACGGGGAAATACGCGCCTTGGGTCAATAGCGCGGCAGCGAGCCGGTCGCGCATCTCGAGCAGCCAGTCGACGATCCGCTCATAGGCGTTGAGCCGGCCGAGCCGCGCAATCTGGCGAAACAGATAGAATTCCTCGAGCGCGGCGCTCACCGCATAGGCTTGGGCCAAGGGCGTCCCCGCATCCGCTCTGGGCGCCGTGCACAATTGGACCTCCGCGCCGGCCACCACGGTGGTCGCCGCGACCGGGCGCGGCTGCTGACACTGTCCGATCAGGTCGCCTGGCAGCAGGAAGCCGAGAATCTGCCGGCGCCCGTCACTGAAATCGCGCACGCGGCACGCCCAGCCCGATAAGAGAATGCTCGGGGTTTGCTCGACTGGTTCGCCCTCGCGAATCACTTCCCGAGACGCGCCGATCCGGCGCCATTCGCGCGCGGCGCCCGCAAGCGCAGCGATCTCGGCTTCCTGAAGCTGCGCCAATCCGGCCAGCCGCACGATGGAGCCCGGCAGCGCGTCGGATGATTCGGCGATCTTGGTCATTTCAAAATACCCGTCACAACAAATCTCCGCCTCCCACATGACCCGGCGCGACATCGGCCGAGAGCGGCAGCGCGATCGTGCAGACGAGCTTGCCGGGGCCAAGCGCGATGTCCGCGGCGGCGCCGAGCTGATAGGGCAGTGCCTGCAGGATGAAGCCGTGCCCGAAACCACTCTTGCGCGGTGCGACACCGACCAATGAAATGCCGGTTTCGACCCAGGCGAATGCCAGTCGGTCGCCGTCGAGCGTCCAGTCGATTGCGATCGCGCCATTGTTGCCGGGCGTGGATAGCAGGCCGAACTTGATCGAATTGGTCACCAGTTCGTGCAGCGCGAGCCCGACCATCTGCGCCGCGTCATGGCGCACGCGCACCTCGGGCCCTCCGACCGTCACACGCGGATCAGCGCCGGCGCCATAGTCGTGCAGTGCGTCGTGCACCATCATCTCGAGATCGGCCGCACCTTTCGAGCCGAGCGACGGCGCGAGCTGGTAGCGGGCCAGCACGCCGATCCGGCCTTCGAAATGGGCCGCGAGATCGTCCATGGTCGCGCTCGAGGCGGCCGAGCGTTGGAAGATCGAGCGGACGAGCGCGAGGACGTTGCGCACCCGGTGCTGCAATTCGCCGCGCAACATTGCCGCGCGCTCGCGATCCGCTTCGCGCTGTCGGGCGGCTTCGCTCAGTTGCGCGCGCAAGCCGGCGAGTTCGGCATTGGCGGCGTTCAGCTCTCGCATGGTCGCCGATGCGCTTCGAGGGTCGGATTCTGTATCTCGGCGCGCGTCGATCATGCGGGTGTGTCCGGAGAGGAAGCACCGCTTAAACGCATCGGCGCGACGGGGTGTCCGCCGGCTTGAGGCATTTCGGCAGCCTTGGTTGCAAAGCAGGGAGAGTCTAGGCCGAGGCTTTGCGAAAGCCAGTCCTTTCGGCGCGGTGGACGGCGCCCGCGGGGCGGCCTAGCAAGGGGAAGATTCCGATCCTTTCCCGAAGCGAAGCCCATGGTCGAAAAAGCTGCTCCCGATCCCGAATTCGAAGCGCTGCTGCGCTACATCCAGGAAAGCCGCGGACTTGATTTCCGCGGCTACAAGCGCACCAGCCTCCGCCGACGGATCAGCCTGCGCATGGAAGCGCTCGGCGCGGAGAGCTTCACGGCTTATCGGGCGAACCTCGAAGCGCAGCCGAGCGAATTCGAGGATCTGCTCAACACGGTGCTGATCAACGTCACGTCCTTTTTCCGCGACGAGGAAGCATGGGAGGTGCTGCGCAAGCAGGTGATCCCGACGATCGTCGAAAATGCCGCGGACGATCGGCCGGTTCGAGTATGGAGCGTCGGCTGCGCCTCGGGAGAGGAGCCCTATTCGATCGCGATGCTGCTCGCCGATGCGATGGGCGTCGGCGACTTTTGCCGCCGCGTGAAGATCTACGCGACCGATCTCGACGAGGAGGCGCTCAAGGTCGCCCGGCTCGCGACCTATTCGCCGCGAGACGTCGACAGCGTCCCGCCCGAATTCCTCGAGAAATACTTCGAGCGGACCAACAACCATTATGTCTTCGAGCGCGAGTTGCGCAAATGCGTGATCTTCGGCCGGCACAACGTCGTCCATGACGCGCCGATCTCGCGGATCGACTTGCTGACTTGCCGCAATTTGCTGATCTATCTCGAGGCCGAGACGCAGAGCGTGGTGCTGCCGCGGCTCCATTACGCGCTCAATTCGGACGGCTTCCTGTTCCTCGGCAAGGCCGAGACCCAGCTCGCCCGATCGGCGCTGTTCCGCCCGATCGAGATGAAGCACCGCATCTTCGCCAAGGTGCCGCAGGAGTGGCGCCGGCCGATCACCGGGTTCAGCACGGCGCGGGGCACGCGGTTCGATCCACCGATGGCCGATGCGCGACTGCTCGAGGCGGTGGTCAATGAATCGCAGACGGCGATGCTCGTGGTCGACCAGACCGGCACAGTGGTGCTGACCAACACGCCCGCGCGCCATCTGCTCGGCGTCGGCGAGGGCGATCTGGGGCGCCCGTTCCAGGACCTGCCGATCTCCTATCGCCCGATGGAGCTGCGCGGGCCGATCGACCAGGTGTTCCGCGAGAACCGGGCGCTGCGCCTCGAGGACCAGGAATTCCGACTGACCCAGAGCGAGGTGTTGCGGCTGACGATCGACCTGCGGCCGCTGCTGCGCGGCGATGGCCAGGTCCATTCGGTGCTCCTCGCCTTCCACGACCACACCCGGATGCACTCGCTGCAGCGCGAGCTCGAGGCTGCGCAGGAGAATCTCGAACAGTCGATCGAGGAGCTGCAATCGGCGAACGAGGAGCTGGAGACCACCAACGAAGAGCTCCAGTCGACCAACGAGGAGCTGGAGACCACCAACGAGGAGCTCCAGTCGACCAACGAAGAGCTCGAAACGCTCAACGAGGAAGCGCGCTCGTCGAACGAGGAGATGGAATCGGTCAACGAGGAGCTGCGCCTCCAGGCGGAGCAGGCCACCAACTACCGCTTCTATCTGGAATCGGTCCTGCGCGCGATGAACGCGGGGATCGTCGTGGTCGATCTGGCGCATGCGATCCAGACCTGGAACCGCTGGAGCGAGAATACCTGGGGCCTGCGCGCCGAGGAAGTCGCCGGCGCCACCTTCGAGACGCTCGACATCGGGCTTCCCGTCCACCAGCTGCGCGACAGCATGGCGCAGGTGCAGCATGATCAGCTCGAGCAGGTCGAGCGGCAGCTGGAGGGCGTCGATCGCCGTGGCCGCCGCATCGTCTGCCGCGTCCGCATTTCGAGCCTGCTCGACGAGGATGGCAGCCGCCACGGCCTTGTCCTGCTCTTCCAGGACATCACCGAGGAGCGTGCGCGCGAGGATTATACGCGCTATCTCGGCCGGCTGGTCGGGCGAGCGCTCAACGAGATCTATGTCCTCGATCCCGAGAGCCTTCGGTTCACGCTAACCAACGAAGGGGCGCAACAGAAGCTCGGCTATGCCGCCCAGCAACTCGCGCAGATGACGCTGCCCGACGTGCTGCCCGGACGATCTCCGCGCGCTGGTCGCACGGCTGGTCGCCGGCACGGATCGCGAAGTGGTGTTCGAGACGCGGATCCGCTCGGCCGATGGCGGCGATTATCCCGCCGAGCTGTGCCTGCAATATCTCGGCGACGAGGCGCCGCCCGTCTTGCTGGCGATGGTGCATGACATCAGCGAGCGCCAGCAACTCGACGGAGGTTGAGCCTTGAGGGCTTATCCCTCCTCGTAGCTCAGCGACCCGCGCAAGTTGGCCATCGCCTCTTCGAGCACTTCGATCAGTTGCTCGGACTCGCTCTCGGCCTCGGTCCAGCGCTTTTCCGCCATCCCGAGCCCGCGCGCGACGGCATTGTCCTTCATCTGGCCAAAGAGGCGGAGCCGGTCGCGGTGCGTGCGCACCGCCACGCCGAGGGCACGCTCGAGCTCGCTGTTCTGCGCTTCGGCGAGCCCCAGCGGCGTGAAGGCGTGGCCTACCTGACAGCGGAAGCGGATCTCGTCCTGCGTCTCGATATGGTTGAGCACGCCCCCGCAATCGGGGCACGACAGGTGGCTGGGCTGGCCCGGCGTGATGATGTCAGGTTCCATGACGGCGAATTCCTGCGCGGCGATCTGGTCCTCGATGAGATATTCCTGGGGTAAGGGGATGCTCGGGCCGACCTCTTCGGTCACCAGCCGGGTGAGCATCGCGGGAATGGCGTCGAGCGCAAGGGCATGATCGACATGGTCGCGCTTGAGTGCATTGCGCGGCATCGACGGCCATTCGGCGTCGTCGGGGTGCTGAACCAGCGAGGTACCACCGGTCGCCTTGATCGCGATCAGGCCGTCGGTGCCGTCGTCGAGCAGCCCGGTGAGCACCACGCCGATCACGCGGGCGGCGCAGTGGATCGCGGCGGAGCGGAACAGCGCATTCACCGCCGGCCGCGTCCGGTTCTCATAGGGACCGCGCCGCATCAGGATCCGGCCCGGCCGCAGCAGGATATGGTGGTCGGGCGTGGCCACATAGATATGGCCGTGCTCGATCTCCTGCCCGTCCACCGGCGACATCGCATGGAGCGGCCCGACCTTGTCGAGCAGCTGCGGGAGCACGCTGCGTGCCGAGGGCGAGAGATGCTGCGCCACGAAAATGGCGGCCGGCAGATCGGCGGGCAGCGCGGCGCAAAGCCGCTGGAGCGCTTCGACTCCGCCTGCCGAAGATCCGATCACGATGATGTCCTTGGTCGGCATTCGCCGTTTCCTTCCTCCGGTGTAACGAAGCGTGGCGGGTTCGGGTGCATCGAACTAATTTAATTAGGCGGCGCTCGTCCGTTTCGCGCGTTAGTCTCGGGTCGGACAGGGACGCCAATGATGGAAAGCGCGACAAAAAGAGAGGATTGGCGCAAGTTGCTCGACGAGAACGAGCAATTGCGGACCGCGCTCGAATCCGCGCTCGACGACAATGCCCGGCTCGCCGACGATCGCGATCGCCTGGAACGGCGGCTCAAGCTGCTCGCCGCCGAGCTGCGCGCGGTGCGGGTCTCGCCGCCGGTTCCGCCTGCACCTCCGCCGCCGCCAGTCCAGCCGAGCCAGGCCGAAGAGGAACTGCGCGTCGCTTTCGAGGAGCTGCAGGTGCTCACCGAAGAGCTCGAAGTCGCCAATACCAGCCTGCACCAGACCAATTTGGAACTCGATGCGCGCGTCGAGGAGCGGACCCGCCAGATTCGCGAGATCAACGCCGCGCTGCACGCGGCCGAGACTTCGTTGCGAACGATCGCCGATCTCGTCCCGGACCTATTGTGGCGCACCAGTTCCGATGGCGCGGCCGATTGGTTCAATCAGCGCTGGTTCGAATATACCGGGCACGATTCGCGCGAACCGCTCGGGCGCGGCTGGCTCGACGCGGTGCACCCGGTCGACCGAGAGGCGGCGCGCGAGAGCTGGGGCGAGGCGATCGCCGAGCGCCGGGCCTATCAGCAGGAGATCCGCATTCGCGGCGAGGCGGGCGAATATCGTTGGTTCCTCGTTCGCGCCGAGCCGCTTCAGGGGCGGCACGGCCTGGTCGAGCGCTGGTTCGCGGCGGGCACCGACATTCACGATCAACGCTGCGCGCTCGAGGCGCTGCAACAGAGCGAGCTGCGCTTCCGAACCCTGATCGAAGGCATGCCCCAATTGGTCTGGCGGGCGATCGACGGCGGGCAATGGACCTGGTCCAGCCCGCAATGGCGCGCTTATACGGGGCAAAGCGCGGAGGACGCGCATGCGCTCGGCTGGCTCGATGCCTTCCATGCCGACGATCGCGAGGCGGCGCGCATGGCCTGGGCGATGGCGCAGGAGACCGGGTCTCTCGCGCTGGAAGGTCGCGTTATGCACGTCGGCGAGCAGCGCTATCGGCACTTTCGCTCGCGCGCGCTTCCGGTACGCGACGATGCGGGCAGGGTGCTCGAATGGCTCGGCACCTCGACCGATGTCGACGATATCCTGCGGCTCCAGCAGCAGCAGGAAGTGCTCGTCGCCGAGCTTCAGCACCGCACGCGCAATCTGATGGCGGTGGTCCAGTCGATCACCGTCCGGACGATCCGGGGCAGCAGCTCGCTCGAACAGTTCCGCGAATGCATCGACGATCGCCTATCGGCGCTCGCCCGGGTGCAGGGGCTGCTCTCGCGTCGCGAAGCCGGCCAGCGCGTGACTTTTGACACACTGATCCGCGAGGAACTGGGCGCGCATGTCGAGCTTTGTTCCGAGGGGCGCGCCGCGCAGGTGAGCGTGCAGGGACCGGCGGGGGTCCCGCTGCGCTCGGCGCTGGTGCAGACCTTGGCGCTGGCGCTGCACGAGCTGGTCACCAACGCGGTCAAATATGGTGCGCTTTCGTCGCCTGCGGGACATCTCCGTGTTCAGTGGGACGTCGCCGAACTCGATACCGCCGAACAATTGCTCCATATCGATTGGCGCGAGACCGGCGTGACCGACTTGCCCGCCGCCGACGCGCAACCGCGCGGCGGTGGTTACGGCCGCGAACTGATCGAACGCGCGTTGCCCTATCAGCTCGGCGCCAAGACCAGCTTCGCGATCGAGCCCGACGGCGTCCATTGCACCATCGACGTCAAAGTACCGAAGGACGATGCCCCCCTGGAGAAGTCTCATGCCTGAACAAATATTGCGCGGCCGGCGGATTCTCATTGTCGAGGACGAATATCTCCTCGCCAGCGATCTGTGCTTCGCGCTGACCGACGCAGGTGCCGATGTCATCGGGCCGGCAGGCAGCATCGAGGATGCGATGACGCTGATCGCTTCAGAGGCGGAAATCGATGCGGCAGTGCTCGATGTCAATTTGCGCGGAGAAATGGTCTTCCCGGTAGCCGACGCGCTTCTCGATCGGGGGATCCCGTTCGCCTTCACTACCGGATACGATCAATGGGCGCTTCCCGAGCGCTTCGCAAAGCTGCCCCGCTTCGAAAAGCCGTTCAAAGTTCAGCAGCTGGCCAGCACCTTGCTGCCCCTGGTCGGGTGCTGAGGCCGGTCGCGTCGTTGGCGTGTCGAGGCGGCTGACCAAGGCTTAAACGCCGCTACGGTGAAGCCCCCTTGCGCAGCATTTTCGCAAAGCACGACGTAATTGACCGCATCGATGCGGTGACGACGGCACCCCGACGCGGAATCATCACGCTATGATTGAGGATCGCGTCGACCTCAAACGCGCCACCGTCGGAGCGGCATCCCAGGTCGCTGTCATGCTCACAAACGATCGTCAGGGATGCAGGAGCGCCCATCCGCACGTGGCTACCAACAGCAGCTATCGCACTTATCGCTCCGATAGCCGCTAGTCTGCGCACGGTACGATAGGGCTTGCCGTCGATCATCGAAAGGATGTGATCATTCGAGCCGAGAGATTTACGAACGGAGACCGCCGGAGTGAGATCCGCAGTCTCCGTTGCGGCACTTACTTCGCTCGGTGCCGAGATTTCTTGCGCGAGTTCAGTCAGCGTCGCGTACATGGCGCAGGAACGCGGGTACCCCTTCGGTACGCGCGGTTGCTTTGATTCCCAAGCTAGGCGACCGTGATCTCCGTAGCGAGTTCGACCGCATTCAGCTTGTTGTCGTCCGACATGGCAACTCGATGTCCCGAAAAAGTCCGCGCACCGCCGTGCAGCGACGAAACATCATAGTGGATCAATTCGCCGGTGTGGTGGCACGAGCGGATGTCGCTTGCGATCGCTGCGGCGATCTGCCGACGGCCAAACACTATGCAAATACTATGGGAATCGCCCGCTTCCAATCTCGATAATAAATGCGGCCTGTCCCTAATAGGCATCCCTCACGATCCCGGCCTGGCCCTTCTGCTCGGCCCAATCATCATGGGGGATAGTCAAGATGAAGTCCGTAACGGCCCTCGTGGCCGCGTTGCTCGTGTCCGCAACCGCCGCGCCGGCTTTGGCGCAAGACGGCGCGGATACCGAGCCCACTCGCGCCGTGACCGTGAACGGTTCGGCCGCGATCGTCTCGGATTACCGCTTTCGCGGCGTCTCGCAGACCAACAACGAGATGGCGGTGCAGGGCGGGATCACCGTTTCGCACGAAAGCGGCCTCTACGCCGGCATGTGGGCCTCGAACCTTGCAGGCTGGGGCACCTTCGGCGGCGCCAATATGGAGCTCGACCTGATCGCGGGCTACAAGGCTAAGCTCTCGGACAGCGCGACGCTGGACGTCGGTCTCACTTGGTACGTTTATCCCGGCGGCGCGGACAAGACCGACTTCGTCGAGCCCTATGTCAAGCTGACCGGCACGGCGGGGCCGGCCACGCTCACCGCGGGCGTCGCCTATGCGCCTAAGCAGCAAGCGCTCGGCCGCTGGTACAATACGGGAGCCGATGCCGCGGCGGGCATCTACAACAATCCCGGGGCGAAGGACGACAATCTCTATCTCTGGGGCGATGCCGCGGTCGGCATCAGCGGCACGCCTTTTACCGCCAAGGCGCATATCGGCCATTCGGACGGCAATCCGGGGCTCGGCCCCAACGCGACCAGCGTCGCACCCACCGGGAAATATTGGGACTGGTCGCTCGGCGTCGACACGAGCTGGCGCAATCTGACGCTCGGCCTTGCCTATGTCGGCACCGACATCAGCGACCGCGACGCCGCTTATCTCCAACCCAGCTTCAGCAACGGACAGGACGGCACCGGCAGCATCGCCAAGGGCACCGGCCTGGTCTCGCTGACCGCATCATTCTGACGAGGGAGCGCACCATGCAGGACCTGTTGTGGATCGCGATCATGGGAGGGCTGCTGGCGCTGACGCTGGCCTATGTTCGCCTGTGTGACAAGGCATAGGAGGCCAGGATGACCCTCGACCTCTGGCTAGCGGCGTTCGCCGCGCTCGGCCTCCTTTTCTATCTGGTGGCGGTGCTGCTCCGCCCCGAACGCTTCTGAAGGGAGCGGACATCATGACCATCCAGGGCTGGATTCTCATCCTTGCCTTTACCGGCATATTGCTGGCGCTCGCCAAACCAATGGGCGCCTGGCTCTTCGCGCTTTACGAAGGGCGACGCACGCCGCTGCACCTGGTGCTCGGCCCGGTCGAGCGCGGTTTCTACAAGGTCGCGGGCATCGATCCCGACGCCGAGCAGAGCTGGCGCCGTTACGCGGTCGACATGCTGATCTTCAATGCCGCGCTGATGCTGTTCACATACGCGGTGCTGCGCCTGCAAGGCGCGCTACCCGGCAACCCGCAGGGACTGGCCGGAGTCGGCGAGCATCTGTCGTTCAACACCGCGATCAGCTTCACCGCCAATACCAACTGGCAGAGTTATGGTGGCGAATCGACGATGTCGAACCTCAGCCAGATGCTCGGCCTGACCATCCACAATTTCCTGTCGGCCGCGACCGGCATCGCGCTAGCCTTCGCATTGTTCCGCGGCTTCGCCCGGCGCGGCGCGGCGACGATCGGAAATTTCTGGGCGGATTGCACGCGCGTCACCCTATACCTGCTGCTCCCGCTCTGCGTTGTGGTTACGCTTTTCTACATCGCCAGCGGCGTACCCCAGACTATGTCGGGCGCGGTCGAAGTCAGCACGCTAGAGGGCGCCAAGCAGTCGATCCTGCTCGGTCCGGTGGCGTCGCAGGAAGCGATCAAGATGCTCGGCACCAACGGCGGCGGCTTCTTCAATGCCAATTCGGCGCACCCTTTCGAGAACCCTACGGCGCTGACCAACCTGATCCAGATGCTGTCGATCTTTATGATCGGCGTCGGCCTGACTTGGTGCTTCGGCAAGGCGGTGGGCAACACCCGACAGGGCTGGGCGATCCTCGCCGCGATGATGATCCTCTTCCTTGCCGGCACCAGCGTGACCTATTGGCAGGAAGCGGCGGGCAATCCGGTGCTCCACGATCTGGGCGTTGCCGGAGGCAATATGGAGGGCAAGGAAGTCCGCTTCGGCATTGCGGCGAGCGCGCTGTTCTCCGTGGTCACCACCGCGGCCTCGTGCGGCGCGGTCAACGCGATGCATGACAGCTTCACCGCGCTTGGCGGCATGATCCCGTTGTTCAACATGCAGCTCGGCGAAGTGGTGATCGGCGGGGTCGGCGCGGGCATCTACGGCTTCCTGCTCTTCGCGATCCTTGCGGTGTTCGTCGCTGGGCTGATGGTCGGGCGCACCCCCGAATATGTCGGCAAGAAGATCGAGAGCCGCGAGGTCAAGCTGGCAGTGCTCGCGATCGCCATCCTTCCGCTGATCATCCTCGGCTTCACGGCGCTGTCCTCGGTGGCCCAAGCCGGGCTGGCCGGGCCGCTCAATAAGGGGCCGCACGGCTTTTCGGAGATCCTCTACGCCTTCACCAGCGGCGTCGCGAACAACGGTTCGGCCTTTGCCGGGCTGACCGCCAACACGCCCTGGTACAACGGCCTGCTCGGGGTGGCGATGTGGCTCGGCCGCTTCTTCATCATCGTGCCGATGCTGGCGATTGCCGGTAGTCTCGCAGCGAAGAAATACACGCCCGAGAGCGCAGGCTCGTTCCCGACCACGGGGGGCCTCTGGGTCGGCCTGCTCGTCGGGATCATCCTGATCCTGGGCGGTCTCACTTTCCTGCCGAGCCTCGCGCTCGGTCCCATCGCCGATCATCTCGCGATGATCCGCGGCCAACTGTTTTGACGGGAGCGCCACTATGGCTCGCACCGCAACCAAATCGCTGTTTACGGCAGACCTGATCCTTCCCGCGATCAAGGACGCCTTTCGAAAGCTCAACCCGAGGGAACTCGTCCGCAACCCGGTGATGTTCGTCACCGCCTGCGTGGCGCTGCTCCTCACCGTTCTGATCAACGTGGGCGGCGACGGACTGTCGCTTCTCTTCAAGGCCCAGCTCATCGTCTGGCTGTGGCTGACGGTGCTCTTCGGCACCTTCGCCGAGGCGCTGGCGGAAGGCCGCGGCAAGGCGCAGGCGGCGAGCCTGCGCGCCACCAAGGCCGAGTTGACCGCCAAGAAGCTCAATAACGGTGGCATCCAGAATGTCGCTGCCAGCCAGCTCCGCGCCGGCGACATCGTCCTCGTCGAGACCGGCGACCTCATCCCCGCCGATGGCGAGGTGATCGAGGGCGTCGCCTCGGTCAACGAAGCGGCGATCACCGGTGAGAGCGCCCCCGTGATCCGCGAGGCGGGCGGCGACCGCTCGGCGGTGACCGCAGGGACCCGCGTGATTTCCGACTGGGTCAAGGTGCAGGTGACCGCCGACCCGGGCCAGGGCTTCCTCGATCGCATGATCGCCTTGGTCGAAGGCGCCGAGCGTCAGAAGACACCCAATGAGATCGCCCTGACCCTGTTGCTGGTCGGACTGACGATCATCTTCTTGATCGCCGTCGCGACGATCCCGGGCTTCGCCAGTTACGCCGGCGGCAGCATCCCGGTCGCGATACTCGCCGCGCTGCTGATCACCCTGATCCCGACGACGATCGCGGCTTTGCTCTCGGCGATCGGTATTGCGGGGATGGACCGGCTGGTGCGCTTCAACGTGCTCGCCAAGTCGGGCCGCGCGGTCGAGGCCGCGGGCGACGTCGACGTGCTACTGCTCGACAAGACCGGCACGATCACGATCGGCGACCGGCAGGCTAGCGAGTTTCGCGCCGTGGGGGGCACCCCGGACGCGCAGCTTGCCGAGGCTGCGGTGCTCGCCAGCCTGGCCGACGAGACGCCCGAGGGGCGATCGATCGTGGTGCTCGGTCGCGAAAAGCATGGCCTGGCGCTCGCCAGCCTTCCCCAAGGGGCGGAAGTGATCCCGTTCACTGCGCAAACCCGCATTTCCGGCGTGATCATCCAGGGCAGCACAATCCAGAAGGGGGCCGTCGATTCGATCCTGAAAGCCAATCCCGGCCTCGGACAGACGGCGGCAGCTACCGAGCTTCGCCGGATCACCGATGAGATCGCCCGCGCCGGCGGCACGCCGCTGGCAGTGGCGCAGGACGGCAAGCTGCTCGGCGCTATCTTCCTCAAGGACGTGGTCAAGGCGGGCATCCGCGAGCGTTTCGGCGAGCTGCGCGCGATGGGCATTCGCACGGTGATGATCACCGGCGACAATCCGCTTACTGCCGCGGCGATCGCGGCAGAGGCCGGCGTCGACGACTTCCTCGCCCAGGCGACTCCGGAGGATAAGCTCGCGCTGATCCGCAAGGAACAGCAGGGCGGCCGGCTGGTGGCGATGTGCGGCGACGGCACCAACGACGCGCCGGCGCTGGCGCAGGCCGATGTCGGGGTGGCGATGAACACCGGCACCCAGGCAGCGCGCGAGGCGGGCAACATGGTCGACCTCGACAGCGATCCGACCAAGCTCATCGAAGTGGTGGGGCTCGGCAAGCAACTGCTGATGACGCGCGGGGCGCTGACCACCTTTTCGGTCGCCAACGACGTGGCAAAGTATTTCGCGATCATCCCGGCGATGTTCGTTGCGCTCTATCCGGGGCTCGGCGTGCTGAACGTGATGGGGCTGGGAACACCCGAAAGCGCGATCCTCTCGGCGATCATCTTCAACGCGCTGATCATCCCGCTGCTGGTGCCGCTGGCGCTCAAGGGCGTCACCTACAAGCCGATGGCGGCGGGGCCGCTGCTCGCGCGCAACCTCGCGGTCTATGGGCTCGGTGGTCTCGTCGCGCCGTTCATCGGCATCAAACTGATCGACCTGGCCGTCAACGGCCTCGGTCTCGCCTGAGGAGACTCCCGATGGGCAAGGACTTTATCACGTCACTGCGGCCGGCAGCCGCGTTCACGATCCTGTTCGCAATCCTGCTGGGGCTGGTATACCCGTTCGCGATGACCGGCATCGGACAGGCGATCTTTCCCTCCCAGGCCAATGGCAGTCTCGTCCGCGACGCCGCCGGCCGAGTGATCGGCTCGACGGTGGTCGGCCAGGCGTTTACGAACGAGCGGTATTTCCAGACCCGTCCCTCCGCGGCGGGCAAGGGCTATGACGGTCTCGCTTCGTCCGGTTCGAACCTCGGCCCCGCATCGCAGGCGCTGGTCGATCGCGTCACCCCCGACGTCGCAAAACGCCGTGCCGAAGGGGTCAGCGGTCCGGTGCCCGCGGATCTCGTCACGGCCAGCGGCTCCGGGCTCGATCCCGACCTCTCGCCGGCAGCCGCACGGGCACAGATTGCCCGTGTCGCACGCGCGCGCGGCCTCGCGCCGGAGCGGGTCGCGGCGCTGGTTGATCGGAGCATCGAGCGCCCGCTGCTCGGGATTCTGGGAGAGCCGCGCATCAACGTGCTCGCGCTCAACCAAGCGCTGGATAGGAGCGGCGGGGCACGTTGACCGAACGTCCCGCCAGCGACGGACGACCGGCGCCCGAGGCCTTTCTGCGCGCAGCGGCGCAGGAAGGCCGCGGGCGCCTCAAAATATTCCTCGGCGCCGCGCCGGGCGTCGGCAAGACCTTCGAGATGCTCACCGAGGGGGCGGCGCGCCAGCGCGCTGGCATCGACGTGGTGGTCGGCGTGGTCGAGACGCACGGGCGTGCGGAGACAGAGGCGCTCACGCAGGGGCTGGAAATCTTGCCGCGGCGCGCGATCGATTATGAGGGACGCCAACTCACGGAGATGGATCTGGACGGCCTGCTCGAACGCCGTCCCGCTCTGGCCCTGGTCGATGAGCTTGCGCACACCAATGCGCCGGGGAGCCGGCATCCGAAACGCTATCAGGATGTCGAGGAACTGCTCGATGCAGGCATCCATGTTTATTCGACGATCAACATCCAGCATGTCGAAAGCCTCAATGATGTCGTCGCGTCGTTCACCCGGGTGCGGGTGCGCGAGACCGTGCCCGACAGCATTCTCGAAAGTGCCGAAGTCGAGGTGGTCGACATCCCGCCCGACGAGCTGATCGAACGCCTGAAGGAGGGCAAGGTCTATCTGCCGCAGGAGGCGACCCGCGCGCTTTCGCACTTCTTCTCCAAGTCGAACCTGTCCGCGCTGCGCGAATTGGCGTTGCGCCGCGCCGCCCAGGCGGTCGATGTGCAGATGCTCGATCATCTTCGGGCTCACGCGCTTGGAGGGACCTGGGCAGGGGGGGAGCGCATTCTCGTTGCCGTCAGTGAGCTGCCCGGCTCGGAAGAACTCGTGCGGGCCGCCAAGCGTATCGCCGATGCCTCCCGCGCGAGCTGGACGGCCATCCATGTCGAGACCGCGCGAAGCCGCACCCTCGACGAGGCGGCGCTTCGCCGGATCGCTGCGGCGCTTAACCTTGCCGCTCGCCTAGGCGGCGCGGTGGCTTCGCTTCCCGCCGCGACGGTTCTCGAAGGCCTCAAGAGCTACGCTGCCGATGCGCGAACGACCCAGATCGTGGTGGGCAAGTCGGCGCGCTCGCGCTGGTTCGAGTTTCGCCATGGATCTATCGTCGATCGCCTGGTGCGCGAGACCCCCGGGGTGGCGGTTCATGTCCTGCCGCTCGGGGCTGCCCCTGCCGCGACGCGCCGCCGTTCGGTCCGGGAGGGTGGTTGGGGATCGCCGCTCGGCTATGCCCTGAGCACGCTGATGGCGGCTGTCGTGACCGGTATCGGCCTCACCTTGTCGCATGTACTCAATCTCGGCAACGTGGCGCTGCTTTATCTGCTGCCGGTGATGACTGCGGCGAGCTTCTTCGGCCTGCGCACCGGCATATTCGCCGGGATCCTGTCCAGCCTCTGCTACAATTTCTTCTTCCTGCCGCCCACCGGCACGCTTACCGTGAGCAATCCGGAGAATGTTCTGTCGATCTTCGTCCTGCTCGGCGTGGCGGCAGCGACGAGCCAGTTGACCGCGCGGGTTCGTGCCCAGGCCGATCTTGCCGCAATCAGCGCGCGGACCAACGCCGCGCTCGCCGGCTACCTGCGACAGCTCACCCGGCTCAGCGATCCGATCGAAGTGGCGCGCGCGGCCTGCAGCGAGATCGCAGACCTTCTCAAAGTCCGCGTCCTGCTGCTAGACAAGACCGACACCGGCCTATCCGCGCTTGCCGCCAGCGAGCCGGGCACGCGGCTCGAGACGATGGAGCTCGCCGCGGCGCAATGGGTGTGGGACACCGGCCAGCCCGCCGGGCGGGGAACCGGCACATTGGCCGCATCGGACTGGCAGTTCCAGCCGCTGCAGGCCGGCGAACGCGTGTTGGCGATACTCGGGATCGCGCGCGACGATGGCAGCGATCCGGTGCGCTCCGATCAGCTCGCGTTGCTCACCAGCCTGCTCGACCAGACGTCGCTCGCGCTTCAGCGGCTTCAGCTGGAAGCCGAGATGCGCGACCTCGACGCGGTGCGCGAGCGCGATCGGCTTCGCGCGGCCCTGCTCTCGTCCGTCAGCCACGATCTGCGTACGCCTTTGACCTCGGTGCTCGCCGCTGCGAGCGAGCTGCGCCGCAGTGACGACAACCCGCTGCTCGCCACCATCGAAAGCGAGGCGATGCGGCTCAATCGGTTCGTCGCCAACCTGCTCGACATGGCGCGGGTGGAGGCCGGCGCCCTCCGCCTCAACCTCGAACCGGTCGATCTAACCGATGCCGTGGCCGCCGCGGTGCACGATGCCCGAAATGCCCTTGAAGGCCATGCGATCGACCTTCAGGTGCTGCCCGACCTACCGCTGGTCAGAGTCGATCCGCAGCTCTTCCACCATTGCCTGCTCAATCTGCTCGACAATGCCGGGCGCTACGGCGATCCGGGAACGCCAATCATCGTCCGGGCAGAGCGTCGCCCAGGGTCCTTGATTCTTTCGGTGATCGACCAGGGGTCGGGATTGCCGACCGGGCGCGAAGCCGAAGTGTTCGAGACGTTCAAGCGGCTCGAAGGCTCGGACCGCTCGGTCAGCGGCACAGGGCTGGGGCTGGCGATCATCAAGGCGTTCGCGGAGGCGATGGGCATGACCGTAGAAGCGGCAAATCGCGACGATGGCGCCGGCGCGCGATTCAGCATTCACTTTCCCGAGCGTCTACTGGTGCTCGGCTCCGAACAGGAACTGTCGATATGACCGGGTTGCGCATCCTCGTGGTCGACGACGACCTTCATATCCGCCGGCTCTTGCAGAGTACGCTCGAGCGCAGCGGCTATCGGCCGATCGAAGCGACGACCGCGGCCGAGGCCCTCGAACAGGCGCGGTCGGCAAATCCGGACGCGATCCTGCTCGACCTCGGGCTGCCCGACCGCGACGGGCTCGAAATCGTGCCGTTGCTCAAGCAGCACAGCCAGGCGCCGATCCTCGTCGTGTCGGCGCGCGACGCAACCGACCAGAAGGTTGCGGCGCTCGACCTCGGCGCCGACGATTACGTCACCAAGCCCTTCGACAGCGAGGAAGTGCTCGCGCGCCTGCGCGCATCGCTGCGGCACCAGCTTGCCGCGCAGACCGCATCCCCGATCGTACAGGCGCAGGGCCTGATCATCGACCTTACCCACCGGCTGGTGTCGCGCGACGGGGCGGAGATCCACCTGACCCGCAAGGAGTTCGAAGTGCTGCGCCAGCTTGCCCTCGCTCCCGGACGCGTCGTCACGCACCAGCGCATTCTCGAAGCCGCTTGGCCCTACGATCATGATCGACGGATCGACTATCTGCGGATCGTGGTGCGCAACATGCGACAGAAGCTCGAAGTCGATCCCTCACGGCCGTCGATCATCGTCAACGAGCTGGGGGTTGGGTACCGGCTGATGTCTGACGGCGACCGGTAGACGGCCATAGGGACGCAAATACTACGCAAATACTATGAGGAGACGCGCCCCCAGTGCTCGTTTCCATATGTGCTGAAAGATAAATGAATGGCCGCAATCCACGGAGTGCGGCGTGTTCGTTCAATTTTCTCCCCGAATGCAGGACCTCCAGATTCGGTTGGGAGGCTTGTTGCTTGTTACCGCCGGAGTGCTTGCCATCCACTCGCTGTTTCAACTGGCGCATACGGGCGGGCCGCATGAAGCGACGGCGATCGAGGGAGCCCTGGCGATCGCGGGCTTTCTCAGCCTCAGCCTTGGTTCGGCGCTGCTTGCACACGGCGGACACCTTCTCGACCACGTGGTGGTGTCCATGCGCTGGGTGCCCCGCTACGATCCGATGGAGGGGGAGCGCTGGCAGCGAATCCAATAGCTCTGAGCATGCCCGATACCCATTATCGCAAGGTTCACTTCAGCGTCAGCGACATGCCCTGCAGGAAGTGGCGGCGGAACAGCACGAAGAGCAGTATCAGCGGCAGCGTCTGCAGGACGGCGCCGGCCATCACCGGGCCGGGATAGCCGCCATATTGCTTGCTGAAGGTCGCGAGCAGCACCGACAGCGGCATGCGCTCGACGTCCGAAATGACGATCAGCGGCCAGAGGAAATTGTCCCAGGTGCCGGTGAAGGTGAACAACGCGACGATCGCGATGATCGATTTGTTGAGCGGCACCACGACCTTCATCACCGTTTGCCACAGGCTCGCTCGGTCGAGCCGGGCGGCGTCGAAATAATCCTCGGGCATCGACTTGAACGATTGCGACATCATGTAGATGCCCCAGCCCGACATCGCCGAAGGCAGGATCAGCGCGGCCAGCGAGTTGAGCAGGCCCAGTTGCTTGACGAGCACGAACAGCGGCAGGATGAACATCGTCGTGGGGACGACCATCTGGAGCAGCAGGAAGCTGCCGAACAGCCCGCGGCCTGGGAAGCGCAGCCGGGCGAGCGCGAAGGCGATGAATGCCGAGGAGAGCAGCACAGAAGCCGTGACGCTGAGCGTGACGACCGCCGAGATCGCGAGTGCCTGCAGGAACGGCCGATCGAGCTTGTCGGCTGTCGCGAAGAGGAACCGGAAATTCTCCAGCGTGAAGTCGCCCTCGAACAGGCCGGTCGTGTAGATCTGCGCGGTGGGCTTGAGCGATGCCGCGACCATCCAGGCGAAGGGGTAGAGCCAGGTCAGCGCCAGCGCATAGATGGCGAGCGTCATGGCCCAGCCGCCGATGCTTCGCTTGGCGGCGATCGTCTGCAACCGTTCGATCATGCGAGCACCACCTTTCTCTCGAACAGCCGCCGGGCGAGCACGACGAGCAGATAGCTGATCAGCGACACGAGGATGCTCATCATCGCGGCGTGGCTGGGCTGGAGCCGCCGGAACGCCGTCTCGTAGATCATCATCTGCGGCGTGACGGTGCTGTCGGCAGGGCCGCCGCCGGTGATCAGGAAAGGCTCGGTGAACAACCCGAACGAGACCAGGATCGCGAAGACCAGCACCATCATCAACTGCGGGTTGATCATCGGCAGGGTGATGCGCACCAGCCGGGTGAGCGGCGAGGCATGATCGAGCCGCGCCGCGTCGTAGATTTCCTTCGGCACCGCGAGCAGCCCCGAATAGAGGATCAGCCCGTAATAGCCGACGAACTTCCACGCGACGACCAGCGCTATGGCGAGCATCGCCAAGGTCGGGTGATTGGTCCAGGGAATGCGCACGCCGGTCCAATCGAAGATCAGGCTGTTGAGCGGGCCGGTGGAGCTGAAGATCTTGGTGAAGACCAGCGAGAGCGCGACGCCCGACGAGACGTTCGAGAGCAGGAAGCACAAAGCGATGAACGCCTTGCCGCGGCCGACATGCTGGAGGCCGAAGGCGACGAGCAGCGCGCCGCCGAGCGCGATCGGCACGTACATCGCCAGGAATCGCAGCACGTTCCACAGCGCCTGGAGGAATTGCGGATCCTGGACGCTCGTCACGAGATTGTGCGCGCCGGTGAACACCGGCTCGTCGAAGAAACGCCACTGCGTGACCGACAGCTTGGCCAGCCAGAAGAACGGATAGGCCCAGAAGATCGCTGCGAATGCGAGGTAGATGCCCGCGAGCGCCAGCCCCACCGCGGCCTCGCGCCGGAAGCGCGGCCGCCCGCTCACATTCGCACCGCGAGCATCTGGTCGGTCTGCGCGACCGCCTGGGCCAGCGCGGCGGCGGGGCGCTGCTGCCCGGTCATCAGCGGTTCGACAAGCTTGGCGGTCATGATCTTCTGGATGTCGATGGTGTGCTCCGACAGGGCAGGCGGCCGCGCGCTCGCCACATGTTCGGCATAGGCACGTGCGATCGGGCTGGTGCGGTAGTAATCGGCGAAGCGCGGGTTCTCCAGCAGGTCGCCGCGCGCCGGCGACAGGCCGGTCCGCCGCAGCCAGAGCAGGTTGAGATCCTCCTCGCCCAACACCCAGGCGAGAAAGGCAAACGCTTCGCGCGCCACCCGGCTGCTCTTGAAGATCACCACGCCCTTGCTGTCGGAGAAGGTCGAGCCCGGCCCGTTCGCCGCGGCGCGCGCCACCATCGGCCCGACCTGGATGCGTGCCAGCGTCTGCGGATAGAGCTTGGCGAAACGCTCGACGTCCCAGGGGCCGCGCACCGCGCCGGCGGCGAGACCGGAGACCAGCGGCTCCTCCGCGTCGAAGTCCAGGGCCGTCCAGCCGCGGCGGTACATGGTGTCGATGAACGTCGCCGCCTCGAGCCCTGGCGGGTTGTCGTACAGCGCGTGCGCGCCCTCCAGATAGGGGCGCCCGCCCGAGGCGGCATAATAGAAAGAAATGAAGTCGAACCAGCGATCCGCCCAGGTCCGCCCGGCAACGACCTGCATACCGTAGCGCGATCGCGAGCGGGCATAGCTCTGGCAGAAGCGATACACCTCGTCATAGGTACGCGGCGGGGCGCCGAAACCGTGCGCCTCGAGCAGGTCCGCGCGCCACCAGAGCAGGGTCGGGCTCGAATAGATCGGCAGCGCGCAGACCTTGGCGTCCTGGGTCCAGCCTGGGGTGATCGCCTGCATGTGGCGCCTGGCGATCAACTCGCCATAGCCCGGCATCGCCGCGAGATCCTCGACCTGGCCGAGTGCGGCAAGCTGGACCGCGAAGCCCGAGAAGATGTTGGTCGACAAATCGGGCTCGGTACCGGCGACCAGCGCGGACAGCACCGTATCCTCCGAGCTGCCGGCGGTGGGGATCGTGGTGAAGTGCACCGGCAGGCCCAGCCCCGACGCGTTCCACCGCGCGACGGCAAGCTTCCAGAACCCTTCTTCCGCGTCGTTCGGCGCCACCCAGAAGCGGATCCTGTCGGTCCGCTTCTCGGCATGCTGCGGCGAACAGCCGGCGAGCAAAGCCGCGCCGCCGCCGAGCGCCAGCCGCAGCAGGTCGCGCCGGGCGGTCATGGCAATCGGGTTCCCTGAAGCGCACGCAGCGCGAGCAGTCCCTCGACCGTCGACTCCGCGCCTGAATCAAGATTGGCGGAGAGGGGGCCATTGATCCCGTCGAGCACGCGGCCGGTCGCCGGATCGACCATCGCGCGGCGCGCGTCGTTGTTGCCCGACAGCCACGTCCCCAGGCGGCGCGCGGTGTCGCGGTAGCGGGTGCGGCCGGTCTGGCGATACGCCTCCATGGCGGCGAGCACCATCGGGCTGATGCCGTAGGCGATCTGCGGGAAGCGCTGGATGTCGAAGGCTTCGGCACGACCCTTCACCCTGCGCAACGAGAAGCTGGCCAGCATTCCGTGCTCGAGCAGGAACGGATAGAAAGCATCGATTTCGCGGAGCGCGCTCGCGGTGAAGTCGGGCCGGCCGATCAGTTCCCCGGCGCGAAGCAGCGCATAGGCCTGGGCATTGCCCCAGCCGTGCCATTGGTTGCGCCAGCTGAGATGCGCGCCATAGGGGAAGGTCCGGGCGTCGCCGGCCTGCATTGCCACCAGTCCCTCGCCGAGCCGTTCGATCAGCGCGCGGGTGCCCGTGTCGCGCGTGCGCCGGTAATGCGGAACCAGGCCGAGCAGGGCAGTCGAGGCGGCATCGGCGCCCGCACCGAAGGGCAGCCAGGTCGGGATGGCGATGCCCTCGGCGTCAACCAGCGCGTGGGTATCCACGGGCAAGTCGCGTTTGAGATTGGCGACCAGCCGGTTCGCGGCGCGTCGGGCCCGCTCGGCCGTCGGCGCACCGGCAGGCAAGCGCTGGAGCGCGGCTTCGAGCCCCCAGAGTGCGCGCAGCGACCACCAATTGAGTTCGGCCCGCGAGGTCCGATATTCGCGGTTGATCCGCCCGTCCGCCCAGATGAAGTTGTGGAAATAGCCGTTGCCGGCCTGCATCTGCAGCACGAACCGGGCCATCAGATCGAGCTGGTCCAGGCGAAGCGGCTCGCCGGGCGGCGCAGCGGCCAGCAGCACCATAGCGCGCGCTACGTCGTCGACGCAGGCATAGCCTTCCCTGGGCTCGATCGCGAAGCGATAGTCGGGCGCGACGCTGTAAATGTTGAGTACGCCCACGCGCTCGCCGCCGACCTCGGCCTCGGCGAAGAGATGGTCGAAATGGTCGAGGGTGATCCGCGCGTCGGCGCGCTCGGTCGCGCGGGCGGCCTGCGCTGCGGCCTGAGGCGCGGGAATTGCGCCGAGCAGCAAGAGCATCGCGGAAAGGGCGCGGGACGTGCCGACCATCAGGTGCAGATAGCCCCTCCAACCCCCGACTAACGCGTGACTGTTAAACGATAAACAGCCGCGGTTGTGCGTGTCAATCGGGCGGGCTAGGCTCGGCGAAAGCAAGGGATATGGGAGAGAAAGGTGCGGGCGAAGCGGGCTACCCTCAAGTCGATCGCCTCGGCGCTCGGCGTGACGCCCACTTCGGTGTCCAACGCC
Organism: Sphingomonas sp. FW306-1B-B10E; assembly: GCF_058782005.1. NCBI lineage: Bacteria > Pseudomonadati > Pseudomonadota > Alphaproteobacteria > Sphingomonadales > Sphingomonadaceae > Sphingomonas > Sphingomonas sp. FW306-1B-B10E. Next base: position 113,236 of record NZ_JBYSXG010000002.1, on the reverse strand, counting down.
TATAACAATCCCGCCAAGGTCTCCAAGGAGCTGCGCGAGCGCATCATCGCGCATGCGCGCTCGGTCAATTATGACGGTCCCCATCCGACCGCGCGCTCGCTGCGCACCGGGCGCTGCGGCGCGATCGGCGTGCTGTTCAACGATTCCCTGAGCTACGCCTTCACCGACGCGCACGACATCACCTTCCTGCGCGGCATTTCCTCGGTATGCGAGGAGAAGGGCGCGAACATCGTTCTCATCCCGCTCAAGAACCGGCGTCCCGACCAGCGCGACACGCTGACCGCGATGGTCGACGGCTATATCCTCAACGCGCCGTACAAGAGCCATCCGACGATCCGTGCGGCGCTGGTGCGCGGGCTGCCGACCGTGGTCGTCGACTTCGACGCGCCCGAATTCGCCAGCGTGCAGACCAACGATCGCGAGATGACGCGCGCGGTGACCGCCCATCTGCTCGCACTCGGCCACCGCCGGGTTGCCGTGATCACCTTTCCCCATTCGGAAGGCGATGGCGAGATCGTCTCGCTCGACCACGATTTCTCGCAGGAGAATTATGTCGTGCACGAACGCATCGCCGGCTGCCGCGAGGCTTTCGACGCCGAGCAGGTGCCGCTGGACGGGATATTGGTCTGCGAGATGCCGAACAGCGAGGAGGGCGGCAAGCAGGCGGCGGCCCGGCTGCTGCGCCGCCGCCCGGACCTGACTGCATTGATCTGCTTCTCTGACCGGCTGGCGCGCGGCGCCATCGCGCATAGCCAGGCGGCGGGCCTTGCCGTCCCGCAGCGCATCTCGGTGACCGGGTTCGACGGCCTCGATCCGCCCGGGCATCAGCCCGAGGCGCTCCGCCTCACCACGGTGCGGCAGAACGCCTATGAGAAGGGCCGCAAGGCCGCCGAGCTGCTGATGCGCGAAGGCGGGGCAGGGGCGGTGAAGGCCTGCATCCGCGCCGAGTTCGTGATCGGCGAGAGCAGCGCCCGGGCCTGGGAGCCGCGCGGCGAATGACGGCATTGGTACTGGCCGGGCTCGGCAAGAGCTATGACGGCGTCGAGACGATCCGCGGGATCGACCTGGAAGTCGCGGCGGGCGAGTTCGTCGTGCTCGTCGGCTCGTCGGGCTGCGGCAAGTCGACGGTGCTGCGGATGATCGCGGGGCTGGAGGACGTGTCGGCGGGCACGATCCGGATCGGCGACCGCGACGTCACGCACGCGCCGGCCGCGGCGCGTGGCGTGGCGATGGTGTTCCAGTCCTATGCGCTCTACCCGCATATGACCGTCCGCGAGAATCTGAGCTTCGGCCTGCGCAACATGAAGGCGCCGCGCGCCGCGATCGCAGCGCAGGTCGCGCGCGGGGCGGCGATCCTCGAGCTCGACGACCTGCTCGACCGGCTGCCGCACCAGCTTTCGGGCGGGCAGCGGCAGCGGGTGGCGATCGGCCGCGCGATCGTCCGCGACCCCACGCTGTTCCTGTTCGACGAGCCGCTGTCGAACCTCGACGCCGACCTGCGGGTGCGGATGCGCCACGAGCTCGCGCGGCTGCACAAGCGGCTGGGCAGCACGATGATCTACGTCACCCACGACCAGGTCGAGGCGATGACCCTGGCCGACCGGCTGGTCGTGCTCGACAAAGGCCGCATCTCGCAGGTCGGCACGCCGCTCGAAATCTACGAGCGGCCGGCGAATTTATTCACCGCAGGCTTTATCGGCAGCCCGCGCATCAACTTGCTCGATGCGACATTGATCGAGCAGCGGGGCGGGGAAGGGGTGTTCGAGCTGGCCGGCGGCGCACGGTTCACAAAGCCGTGCGGCGGGCTGCGCGCGGGCGACCGCGTGACGGTCGGGCTGCGGCCCGAACATGTCCGCAGCGAGCCCGTCGCGGGCGGCTTCGCGCTCGAACTCTCGGTGGAGGCAATCGAGGCGCTCGGCCACTCGACCTTCGTGTACGGTCATCTCGATCACGGCGGCGAGTTCCGCGCGCGGCTCGAGGGCCATCAGGTCGTCCGCGCGCCGGGCCGGCTGACGCTCCACGCCGATCCCGCGCGGCTGCTGCTGTTCGACGCGGACGGCCGGGCTATCGCAGCGCGCGACACCTGATCGAGAGCCGCCAACTGCCGGATTTCGCAACTTGCGCGATCTAGGTTGATCGTTAAACGTAACGTATTCCGTGGCTCGAATGCTCGCACAGATGGGCATCGCCACTGGAGCAGAGGAGGATGCGCCCCATGAAGGCCACGGAACCATTCCGCCTGATCGGCATGACTGCAATGGTGACGATCCTCGTCGCCGCGGCACCTGCCGGCGCCCAGGCGCTGCAGGACAGCCAGAGCAGCGACACGACTGCCCAGACCGGCGATATGGCGAGTCAGGACGCGGCGGAGAGCGAAGTCATCGTCACCGGGCTGCGCGAGAGCCTGCGCCGCGCGACCGACATCAAGCGCTCGGCGGACAATATCGTCGATTCGATCGTCGCCGACGATATCGGCAAGCTGCCCGACCAGAACATCGCCGAGGCGATCCAGCGCATCCCGGGCGTCACCATCTCGCGCGACAATGGCGAGGGCCAGTTCATCACCGTGCGCGGCCTCGGCCCCGCGTTCAGCACTGCGCTCTACAACGGCCGCATCCTCGCGACCGAGAATCAGGGCCGCGAGTTCAGCTTCGACATCCTGCCTGCCGAGCTGATCAACCGCGTCGATGTGTCCAAGACGCCGACCGCGGCGCAGGTCGAGGGCGGCATCGCCTCCACGGTCGACATGTACACCGCGCGCCCGTTCGACCTCGGAACCAAGCTCGTGCTTTCGGCGCAGGGCAATTACGACAAGCTGCGCGGCAAGGTCTCGCCCCAGGCGTCGGGGCTGTTCAGCACCACCTTCGCGGACGGCAATCTCGGCATCCTCGCCGCGGTCTCGTATATCGATCGCAAGATCGAGGGCCGCCGCATCTTCACCGATGGCTGGGAAGCCAATCAGAGCCTCGACTTCAATCGCGACGGCACCCCCGAATATACCGGCATCTCGCTTCCGACCTATGTCGAATACGGCGTCAACGCGACCAACCGCAAACGCATCTCGGGGCTCCTGACGGCGCAGGCCAAGCTGTCCGATGCGCTGACGTTCACGGTCGACGGGCTCTATTCGAAGCTGGACGTCAACGACGATAACAAGGTGTTCTTCGTTTATGGCGGGCCCGGCGACGTCCGCGCCGGCACGGTCGATGCGAACAACACGCTGACCAGCTATACCGGCATCGCCTCCGGGCCGATGATCACCAACCAGATCCGCCCGCGTCTCGCCAAGACCTATCAGGTCGGCGGCAATCTGGAATGGAAGCCCGATGGTCCGCTGTCGGGGTTCCTCGACGTGTCCTGGTCCAAGGCAACCGACGACACCGGCGGCAACCAGGCGTGGTTCGAAAGCAACCTGGCCGCGCCGGGCTATTCGGCAGCCGGCGTGCAGATGCAGCTCCAGAACGGGCTGCCCGTCTATTCCGGGCTCGGCAATTTCCTCGACACCTCGAACGCGCGGCTCGGCTACATCACGTTCGAGGGGGTCAGCATCTCGGACGAGATCTACCAGATCAACTCCGAGCTCAAATATGAGGCCGAGGCCGGGCCGCTGCGGCGGATTACGGCGGGATTCAACTATTCCGACCGCAAGAAGCAGCGCTTTTCCTACAAGACGCCCGATGCGCTGCAGAGCGTCTTCGGAGGCATTCCGGTGCCGCAGAGCGTGTTCGGCGAGCCGGCGGATGCGAGCGATTTCCTTGGCATCGACATGTTCCCCAGCGGTTTCCCGACATATGATGCGCGGGAGATCGCGGCCTATCTGCTGACCGATGCCGCGATCGCCGCGACGGCCAACCCCGCTGCCACCCGCGCGGCGCTGGCGGCGAACGGCAACAGCCTGGACGTCGTGCTGCTCCCCAGCAACAGCGGCTCGGCGCAGGAACGCACGATCGGCGGCTTCGTCCAGGCGTCGTTCGGTGGCGACTTCGGCTCGCGCAAATGGTCGGGCAATATCGGCCTGCGCTACACGCGGACTAACGTCACCTCGCGCGGGTTCGGACAGGAAATCCTCAGCATCACAACGCCGCCGGGATTGGACCCGATCGTCAACCTGTCCGCACCGCAGGCGCTGACCGAGAAGGGCCGGTACAGCGAGTGGCTGCCGAGCGCCAATTTCAAGGTCGACGTGGTCAAGGACTTGGTATTCCAGGCGGCGGTCGCCAAGACGCTTACGCGCGCGACGCTGAGCGACCTGCTGCTCATCCGCAACATCAACCCGCGGCCGCGCGAGCGCGCGATCACCGACGGCAATCCCGATCTCCAGCCGATGGTAGGGTGGAACTACGATGCGGCGCTGACCTGGTACATCGACCGGTCGAGCTATCTGAGCGTTGCGGTGTTCCAGAAGGACCTGAAGAACCTCAGCGAATCGGTCACCACCACGATTCAGGTTCTCGGCCTCGATTTTCGCCGCACCCGCCCGGAAAATGTCGGCGATGACCGGATCCGCGGCCTCGAACTCTCCGGCCAATATACCTTCAGCGGCCTGCCGGCGCCGTTCGACGGCTTGGGCGTCCAGGGGAATGTCAGCTTCGTCGGCGACGAGGGCAATACGTACAATGTCGTCGGCTTCTACGAAAAAGGCCCGCTGCAGATGAGGCTCGCCTATAACCACCGCGAATCGTACGAGCAGACCGCGCAGGGCAATCGCGGCCAGCCGGTCGACGTCGCGGCCTACGGGATCTGGGACGCCAGCATCAATTTCGCGCTGAACGATCGGGTCACCCTGTTCGCGCAGGGCCTCAATTTGTTCAATGAGAAGACCTTCCTCTATTCGGTCTTCAAGGAGCGGGTGATCTCGTACGAAACCTACGGCCCGCGCTACGCACTCGGCGTGCGGGTGAACTTCTGAGCATAGAATAACGCGCTCTGAGAGGTGCCGCGCCGCCGTCGGCCGGGCGCGGCGACATCTTCCCCGCGGGCGGGCCGACCGTATGCGACGGGCATCTTTCCGACGTAGTGCATTGCTGCGTACGCGCTGCGCACGGGCGGGCAGGCTGGCGCTCGCGGTCAAAGCGCAATGCTGCTGCCGCTGGTCTGTGTTATTTTTGGCGAGCTGTCACAGAATTTCCACACGAGCCGATTAGGCGCGCCCTCGAGACGCGGGGTCCGCCGCGTTTCTGGCTCTAAAGGGGGTTTCCCATGTTCCGCTCAACGCGACGTTCGTCGCGCGCAGCCTTGCGCGTGCTGTTCCTGCTCGGCTCCACGCCCTTGGCCGTACTGGCGGGGGCCAGCCTCGCTCATGCGCAGGATTACACTAACATCGCTGGCTCGGGCCGCGTGACGGCGCAGGACGGGACGCCCGTCGCCGGCGCCGAGGTGAAGATCACGTCGTCCGACAAGGGCGTCAGCCGCACGGTCGTCACCGATCAGAGCGGCGGCTACACCATTCCGCAGCTTACCCCCGGCAATTACGACTTCACCGTCACGGCCGACGACTTTGCCCCTTATGAAGAGCGCGGCATCCCGCTGACCCGCGAGACCGGCGGTGCCAACAGCTTCCGGCTCGTCCCGGCAGCCCAAGGCGGCGAGATCGTCATCACTGGCTCGCGCCAGCGTGTCGCGGACTTCCAGGATACGACCGTGGGCAGCACGATCGACGTCGGATCGCTGAACCAGCGTGTGCCGATCGGCCGCACCCTGCGCGACGTCATGCTGCTGACGCCGGGGACGGTGCAGGGTTCGTCGCCCTCGAATGGCGGCTTCGCCAACCAAGTCTCGATCGCGGGCGCGGCGTTCACCGAGAACGCCTTCTACATCAACGGACTGAACGTCACCGATTTCGTCTCGGGCGGGCAGCCGACCGAAGTACCCTTCGACTTCTACCAGAGCGTAGAAGTGAAGACCGGCGGCGCCCCGGCCGAGTTCGGCCGGGCGACGGGCGGCTATGTGGTCGCGACCACCAAGTCGGGCTCGAACGACTATCACGCCAGCGTCACCGGCATCTGGGAGCCCGACGATCTGCGCGGCAGCGCGCCCTCGACGCGCACGGTCGATTACGACCACGCAACCGCGAGCCGGAAAGAGCTCGTGCTCCAGGCGAGCGGGCCGGTCATCAAGGACCATCTGTTCGTCTACGGCCTTTACAATCTGCGCGAGATCCGCTCGCTGACGCCGCAGGCCAACCAGAACAACGCCACCGGCGTCGCGAACACCAGCCCGTTCTGGGGCGGCAAGGTCGATGGCTACATCACCGGCGACCATCATTTTGAATTCACTTATTTCGACACGACCAACGAAACGCGTAACCGCAGCTACAATTGGGATCGCACGAGCCATACGCTCGGCGACAAGACCGGCGGCACTAACGCCCGCGCGGGCGGCGTGAACTATGTCGGGCGCTATACCGGCACCTTCACGCCCTGGCTCACCCTCTCCGGCGCCTACGGCGTCAACAAGCTGCGCTCGGGGAACGTCCCGCTCGACATCACCAATCCGCAGGTGACCGACTATCGCACCGATCCGGCCGGCATCCAGATCGGCCTGAACAAGGTGACGGACGCCTATAGCAGCACCGACGACAAGCGCGAATTCTACCGCGTGGATGCCGACGTGCAGTTCCATCTGCTCGGCGCGCACCATGTGCGCGGCGGCTACGATCACGAGAAGAACACCCAGTCGCAGACCTTCGAGACGATCGGCGGCGGCGCGTACAAGATTTTCAACGTGACCGCGGATTCGGCCGCGCGGATCGGCCTGCCGGTCGGCACGCAATATTATACGACGCGGGTCTATGCGCAGAACGGCGTCGCGCACGTGCGCAACGAGGCCTTTTATCTGCAGGATCAATGGTTGATGCTGGACAATCGCCTGCGCCTCGACCTCGGCGTGCGCAACGACCGCTTCAGCAACCAGGGCGTGAACGGCGACTCGTTCTTCGAATCGGGCAACCAATGGGCGCCACGGCTCGGCGCTTCGTTCGATCCGGTCGGCGACGGCCGCACCCGCATCTTCGGCTCCTATTCGAAATATTATCTGCCGATGGCCGGCGACATCAACCTGAACGTCGCGGGCAGCCTGGTGACGTACACGCGCTACAATCTGTTCAACGGCGTGAGCGGCGCGGGCAGCATCCCGACCGAGGGCGCACCGATCCTCAGCGTCGTGAACACCACTGCCTGCCCCGACACCGGCGTGCGCAACTGCGAGGTCTCGGCCGACGGATCGGCATTCAACCCGGCCGGCGCGATCGCCACCAACATCAAGCCGCAATCGGACAACGAATTCATCTTCGGCGCGGAACATCAGTTCAGCGACCGAATCCGGATCGGCGCCTATTTCACGCACCGCGAGCTCAAGGACGTGATCGAGGACATTTCGATCGACGCGGGGGCGCGTGCCTATTGCGTGGGCAAGGGCTTCAGTGCGGCCGCATGCCAGACCGCCTATCCGGGCGGCAGCCAGTTCGTCATCGCGAACCCGGGCCGGGACGTGACGGTGCAGATCAACAAGCTGCCCGACGGTTCGACGCCGACTGTGACGCTCAAAGCATCCGACCTCGGCTATCCCGCACCCAGCCGGAACTACAACGCGCTGACTCTTACCTTCGACCGCAGCTTCGACCAGAAATGGAGCCTGGCCGCCGCCTACACACTTGCGTTCGACAAGGGCAATTACGAGGGCGGCGTCCGCTCCGAGAACGGACAGCTGGCGATCAATCGCACTGCCGACTTCGACTCGCCGGGATTCGTGAACGGCGCCTATGGCTATCTGCCCAACGATCGCCGCCACAGCTTCAAGGCTTATGGCAGCTACCGCCTGTTCAAAGAACTCGACCTGGGCGCGAACCTTCTCGTCCAGTCGGCCCCGCATTATAGCTGTATCGGCGCGGTGCCGGTGAGCGTCGACGCCTATGCCAACACCTATCACGGCTATGGCTATTATTGCCGGGGGGAACTGGTGCCGCGTGGTACCGCGTTCAACGGCGACTGGCTGACCCAGGTCGACCTCAGCGCCGCGGCGCACCTGCCGCTGCCTTATGTCGACGCGTCGATCCGGCTCGACGTGTTCAACGTCTTCAACAGCTCGGCCGTGACTTCGTACAATAATTTCGGTGAACTGGGCGACGGCTCCGCCAATCCGGATTACCGCTTGCCGGTGAACTATCAGACGCCGCGTTTCGTGCGCCTGACCGCGCGCATCGGCTTCTAAGGCTTGCACGCCGGAGCCGGCTCCCTAGGACCGGCTCCGGCACAAGCGGCTTTGATAGCTGCCGCACGACGAGCGATCGCGGCGGTGAAACAAGCGATGGAGGGGGCGATAGAAAAACGATCACAGCGGCAGCGCGAGATCATGTCGCGGCTGCGCGGCGGCCGGGCCGTGTCGGTGATGGCGCTCGCCGCCGACCTCGGCGTGTCCGACGAGACGATCCGCCGCGAATTGCGCGCGCTCGAGGACCATGGCGTCCTCGTCCGCGAGCATGGCGGCGCACGCATGACGGCGCCGGTGCATGAGGGGCCGCTGCACCAGCGGATGGAAGAGAATGCCGACGCCAAGCTGCGCATTGCCCGCGCCGCCGCGGAGCTGGTCGAAGACGGCGCCATCCTGTTCATCGATTCGGGCACGACGAGCTGCTTCATCGCGCATCAGCTCTCGGAGCGGCGGTCGCTGACCGTGATCACCAATTCGCTGCGCGTCGCGAACGATCTCGGCGGGATCAACAACAACCGGCTGTTCCTTGCCGGCGGGCAGATGGACTATGATTATCGCGCCTTTTCCGACCATGTTGCGCAGGACTATGTTCGCGGTTTCACGCCGCACCTTGCCATCCTGTCGGTCGGCGGGATCAGTATCGAGCAGGGACTGATGGACTTTCATCCCGGCGAGGCGGCGATGAGCCGGATCGCTTATGCCACGTCCAAGCGCGTGCTGCTCTGCGCCGATTCATCCAAGTTCGGACGGCATGCCCTGATTCAGACCGCTGCGCTCACCGATGTCGACCTCCTGGTGACCGACAAGCCGCTCGGGAAAGACTTTGCGCGCGCATTCGCTCACGCCGAGGTGATCGTCGCCTGACGGGCGCGGAGGGCGTGCAGAAGAGGGAGGCCGATCAGCAGAACGAGCAACGCCCCGGCGCAGGATATCGCCGCGTGCAACAACCAGAATTGCGTGCTCCCGATTCGTTCGTAAAGCACGCCGCCGAACCCCACCCACAGGCTGGAAAAGAAGCCGTGCAGGTAGAAGAGGCCCATCCAGAAGCCGGTTCGCCGCGGCGGGGCAATGCCGACGATCAGGCTCAAGGCCGAGGGCCAGATCAGAACGACGGCGGCGTCGATCAGGAGCAGATACAGGATCGTCCAGGGCAAAGCGAGCGGGGCGCCGCTGCCGGTTGCGTCGGCGACGGCCAGGACAAGATAGCCGGCCGCGCAGCTCAGCCCGCCGAGCAGGATCTGGGTCATCGCGGTAATTCGAATGCCGCGCCTTTCGAGCGCAGCGAAGGCGGTCTGCGAAATGGCGATCAGCGCCAGGGTGAAGGCGCCATCGAGCGAAAGGAACCAGGCCACCGGGATCGCGTGGCCGGCGATGTGGAGATCGACGCGGGTCCGCGCCCATAAGAGGAAGATATTTCCCAGCTGATCGTACGCCGCATAGCAGAGATAGACCGCCGTCAGGGCGGTCAGGAGCAATGCGGTCGCATTGCCCGGCACTGGAAGCGGCCGCGCGATCGGCGCGGGAGCAGGCGCATCGACGGACGGGCGGCCCGCCGGTGCGTAAAATGCGAGCCCCAGCAGGACGGCCGCACCGGCTGCACCGATCGCGTATACGGGTCCGAAAAAGGCGGCGAGCGTGCCGCAGACGAGCGGACCGCAGATCATCCCGGCGTTGAGAAAACCGAGGTAGAGGGCGTACCCACGCCGTCGCTGCGCCTCGTCAGTGAACAGTATCCCGACCTGTGCCGACAGATTGCCCTTGAGCAGGCCGGCGCCGACGGCGAAGGGAACGAGACCGAGCAGAAAGCAGCGGTCGCCCAGCATCAGCGCCAGCCCGAGCAGCATGCCGGCCGCGCCGCCTGCAACCATCTTGCGTCGGCTTCCGATCAGGTCCCCCGCCAATCCGCCCAACGGAATGGCGAGATAAACCAATGCATTGGCATAGCCATAGAGCTGGGATGCGAGGCCGGTCGTGGAGACGGGGCCGAACAGCGCCGTGCTCGCCGCGCGCACGGCATCCGCGCCGAGGATGCGGGAGGTGTCGCCCGCCAACACGCGGTCGACGAGGATCAGGATGAGCAGCGACTTGATGCCCGACAGCGCGAATCGCTCCCAGAACTCCATCGCCGCCAGCGCCAGGAAGGGCCGGCGAAGCAAAGGGTTTCCTGCCGTTGCGACGTCCCGTTCCATCTCGCCCGCCCTTGCCGAACGCGGCACCTAGGCAGGGTTCGCAACAGGACGATGACAACGCGGGCGGAGTTTAAGCGGGGTGCGGCCAGGTCGGGGCGGGCTCGCTGACACCGGCTTCTCCGGTTTCGACATGCCCGGCGAGGCGCAGGCGCGCGCCTCCGGGCTCGCGCAGCAGCAGATCGTACCAGCGATGGTCGCCCAGCGCGATTGGCAGCTGTGCGTCGCCGCCGGGTGCGAGCGTGATCGCTTCCTGCACGCCGGAATGGGCGCAGTGGGTGGTCGCCTCGACCGCCGTTGCGCTCGGATTGCGCATTCGCAGCACCCCCGCCTTTCCGTCTTCGCGCCACGCAATTGTCGCTTCGATCCGTGCCGTGCCGCCCGCGCCATGGAATTCACGCTGGAAGCCGTTGGGCCCTCGCACCACCAAGGCGTACTGCCTGTCCTTCGGTAGCGGCCATTGTTCCTCGAGCCGCGAATTGGCCGCTACGGTGAAGTAGCGCCAGCCGGTGAAATCGACTGCATCCTGAACGCCGAACACCACGCCGGTGGGCCCTTCGTTGGTGAAGCGTAGCGTAAACTCGGAGTCGGACCAGACCGGCTCGACTGCGAAGCGATAGGGCAGCGCGCGGGCCGGACGGGTCCCCGCCTCCTGTACGGGAACCCCGATGCCCGCGGCGATCGCGGGCGCAGGCGCGTTGCGGCACAGCTGCTCGGTTTCCTCCACGTACGTCGCAACGGAGGGCAGCGCGCCGAGCCACTTCGTGTCGAGGCGCGCGCGGTACGGCACGTCGAAGTCGAAGATCGAGGTGAGATCGCCGCACACCGCACGCCGCCAGGGCGAGATGTTCGGCTCGGCGACGCCGAACCGCTTCTCGAGGAAACGCAGCACGGAGGTATGGTCGAACAGCTGCGAATTGACCCATCCGCCGCGCGTCCAGGGGGAAATGACCAACATCGGCACGCGCGGCCCAAGCCCGACCGGCTCTCCCTGATAGGTTTCGCTTCGGACGTCGACGTTGCTCGCGCCGTAGCGCGGCGCGATCGCCGGGATCGGGGCGGGGACGTGATCGAAGAAACCATCATTCTCGTCATAATTGAGGATGAATGCGGTCTTGGCCCAGACCTTCGGGTTGGCGGCGAGCGCGGCAATCAGGCTGCCGATCAGCACCTCGCCGAACGGCACCGGCGCATCGGGATGCTCGCTCATCTGCATCATAGGGACGATCCACGAGACCGCCGGCAGTCGATCGGCGGCGACATCGGCGGCGAACGCGGCGATCAGGTGTCGCGCCTGGGTCTTCTCCGGATCCTCGGGCGGCGTGCCGTCGATCCAATCGACATATGCGCGTCCGCGCCGATAGTGCGACGATGCCCGGTCGAGCTTTCGGAATTCGCTGAAATAGCCGAGCGGGTTGTCCGAATAATTGGCGACCTCCTGATAGACGCGCCAGGATATGCCGGCTTCCTCGAGCCGACCCGCATAGGTGCGCCAGGGGAGGCCGGAGGTGTCGTCGTCCTTGGCCATGTCGGCGCCGGGATTGGGGTCGCTGCCGCCGTTGGTGACGCAGTACACGCCTTCCTGACCGACGCTGAGGCCGTTGGTCCCGGTGAAATGGTAGAGCCGGTTGGGGCCGGTGGGGCCTTGCAGCGAGCAGTGGTAGCTGTCGCAGATCGTGAACTGGTCGGCGAGCGCGTAGTAATAGGGGATGTCGGCGCGGGTCAGGTGCGCCATGGCGAGCGGGCCTTTCTGCTCTGCCCAGGCGTCCCAATTGCGCCACCGCGCCTGGCTGTCCTTCCAGCTGTGATCGAGGCCGGTGAAGCAGCGGGCATTGCTGCTGTTATAGTCGAGCCGGAATGGCCAGGCGATCTGTCCGCCGTCGCGATCGGCGCGGCGCTGCGCCCAGACCGGCTTGCCGCTGGGCAGCGTGACCGGGCGCGGATCGCCGAACCCGCGTACGCCGCGCAGCATGCCGAAATAGTGATCGAACGACCGGTTCTCCTGCATCAGGATGACGACATGCTCGATGTCCATGATCGAGCCCTTCCCTCCAGGGTGGCCCAGCGCTTTTGCCGCCCCACCGTTGACAGCTGCGACACCCGCGGTGCTTGCCAGGAAGGTCCTGCGATCGATCGTCATCCCGTTTCCCAGTCCAACCGGACTCTCGTCCTAACGCCTAGAATAGCGGGCGCGGTAGGGGCGGATTATGCACATGGTGTGACGGTGCGCGATCATTGTTCGATTTTTGATGTGTAGCCGCATCATATCAACAATGAGCCTCGGCCAAGCGGCGCGCAAAGTCGGGACGTCGGCCCTCGATCGTATCGCTCAATGCCCGCGTGCTCTAAGGTCAAGACACGGATCTACCGCATCGAGCCAATGGCGGCCCTATAAGCTGTGGTCCTCGTTAAGGGCGTTTCGCGCCGCCGCTGCGTCGAGATCGACCTCCAATTCGCGGTCCCAGTAGCGCTGCGGCGCGCACCGTTCGAGGAAGGCCGCGCCATCGGCTTCGATCTTCAGCGACATCATGTCGCCGTCCACATCTGCTTCCTCAATACCCGCCTTGCGCAACAGTGGGGAGCGTCGGCAGTGTAGCCGATAAACTTGCAGTGCCCGAACGCGTCGGCAACGAAATCGCGGGTTGCGGCATCGCGCGAGAGCAACGACGCGCCCTCTTTTGAGACGACCAGCGCCACCGCATCGTAGAGCACAGACGGCCCGCCATCGATCTTCTGTTTGCCTTCGGCGAGCGTTCCGTCATCGAGCGTAACGCCGCCGATTTTGGGGGTGACAAACTCGTAGGTCGCGGGAAGCGCCTCGACCGCGGCAATTAGGGCATTGACGACCGCTGCGGGGGCTCCGTCGCTGAGCAGGATGCCCAGCTTGCGCCCCCCGAAGCTGTCGGGGCCGCGCTTGACGATGCTGAGCGCATCGGAGGGCGGCAGGTCAGTGACGGGCGGCACGGCGGGCTCTGCCGCGGGCGGCATTTCCGCCAGGCCCAGCCCAGTCGCTACGAGGCTCGCGAGCTTGGCGTCGATGTTGCGGAGGTGCCCGACCATCCTTTCACAAATGTCGACCCGCGCACATTTGGAGAGCTCGAACACCAATGCGTCGCCGATATGCTTTTGCTCGATCGGTGTCTGGCTGACGAAGAATTGGCGTGTCTGGCTATAATGATCGGCGAAGCTTTCGGGGCGGAGCTGCACCTCGGTCCCCGCCTCTTCCGCCGAGAGATGGCGATAGCCGGTCGCCGGATTCTCGCGCGGCCCGCTGCAGCTGGGCGGCTCTTAGTTCGCGCGTCCCTTGGGATTGCGCATCGCCATATGGCCGTCCTGCTGGAAATTATGGATCGGGCAGCCGCGGCTGGTTGATCGGGACGTGAGTGAAATTGAGCGAACCCAGCCGCTTGGGCTCGTGTCGAGATAGAAGAAATTGCGGTCCTGGAGCAGCGGATCGTTGGAGAAGCCGATGCCCGGCCCGACATTCTGCGTGCAGAAGGCCACCTGCTCGGTCTCGGCGAAGAAATTGTCCACCAGACCGTCGAGCACGAAGCTGCCGATGATCTTTTCCGAACCTCTTTCTCGGGGATGACACGCAAAGCCAGGCACGTCGCGCGCCAGATCGTCAGTATCGCGCGCGGATGCTGGCGAACACGGTTCTGCCCGGTTCTGGGAAGCCGTCCGTCAGCACGTAATCGGCGTCGAACAAGTTGCGGCCGCCGATGCCCAACGTGACCTGCGGCAGGACAGCATAGTCGATCCGCAAACCCGCGGTCACATAGCTGCCGGTCCCGTAATAGGCCGGGACCAGCCCCGTCGCCGATGCCGGTGTAACCGTCGTGCGATCGGACGCGAACTCGACATTGGGGACGATCTCGAGCGCGGGAACCGGACGCCATGAGACGAACACGAAGCCCTTGTGATCGGGCACGTCGGTGAGCGCGAAGGGGCGGATCAGACCGCCCGCCGGCGGTGCACCGACGTCGAAGCTCCGGTGGATATAACTGTAATTGGCCCCGATCTGGAGCGTCGGGCCGAGATCGGCGTCGATCGAAAGTTCGCCGCCATAATAGTCCGCCGAGCCGTAATTCTCGCGACGGTTGAGGTTGGTCGGGGTCCGCACCGAGACCAGCGCATCGGTGAGGTGGCTGTAGAACAGCGCGCCGCCCAGCTTGATCGCGCCGAAGCCGTGGCTGACGCCGATCTCGAAATTGGTCGCACGCTCGGGATCGAGCCCGGGATTGGGTTCGGCGGTGCCGAACTGGCTGCTGAACCGTTCGAACAGGGTCGGGAAGCGCGCGCGCGACGAGACGCTGGCATGCGCCGCCGTGCCGTCGGTGCCCGTCCAGTCGAGCCGCCCCTGCGCGTTCCACGCATCGGCGTTCTTGAGCGGGAAGCTGAACAGCCGCGCCGCGCCGCTGCCGCCCGGCGGCACGCCATATTCCTGCGCGGCGTCTAGGTCGCGCCAGTCATAGCTCGCGCCCAGGGTCAGGCTGAGCGTCTCGGAAAGGGCAAAGCGGTTTTCGATGGCGCCGCTCCAAGTCCGTTCGACGCTGGTCTGCGTCGGCTCGGGCACGCTGGTGGCGAGCCCGGGACGGCTGGTCTGCGATTCATGGTGCTCGTCGCGGCGATAGTGGAACGCGATGCTTAGCGTGTCGGCGGGGGCAAGGGCCACCGCCAGCTCCGCGGAGCCGCCATAGGCATTGTCGTCATAAGGACTGTCGAACGCGCGCGGCAGCGTCTGCGTCGTCTGGCTGCGGTTGTCGAACGAGCGAAGCAGGTTGTCGAGCTTGTTGTAGTACGCGCGGGTCTTGAAGGTTGCCTGATCGCCCAGCGCGGTAGTCGACAGGAAATAGACGCTCTCGATGTTCCAATAGGGCCATGCCCAATTGCGCAGGGACACGTTGCTAGTGTCGCTGACGTGGAGCGGTGCGTTCTTCGAGCCTTCCTGCCGCGTGTAGCTGAGCGAATATTCGTCGGTGGCGTTTGGAGTGAAGCCGGCCTTGAGATTGACTCGCCAGTCCTGCGTGCGGCTGAAATCGCGTTCGCCGCCATCCTCATTGGCCGTCGGCGCGAAGCCGCCTGGCAAGTCCCAATGGTCCTGGAAATTGCGGGCGTAGCTCGCCTGCGCATACCATTTGTCCTGCCGCGTCCCGATCAGGCCGAAGGCGGTGTAGCCGTTATAGTCGGCCTCGCGGCCTAGGTTGACCACGCCGCGTGCCTCGACCTCGAGTTCCTTGGTCGGCTTGCGCGTGACGAGGTTGACCGCGCCGCCCATTGCACCGGGCCCGTCGAGCACCGAGGCATAGCCCTTGGCGACCTGGATCTCGGCCACGTCGGGAGTGAGGAAGCGGCCGTAATCGAGCCGATTGTCGGCGGGGAGATAGACTCGGATACCGTCGATCGACAGTGGCACCTGAAACCGGTCGAATCCGCGCACGAACAGCAGGCGCTCGTTGCGCGAGCCGCCGCTATTGCCGGCGACGACTCCGGGGATCAGGCTCGCGGCATCGTCGAGCGTGTTGCGGTTGAAGGTCGCAATGGCCTCCTGGCCGACCGAGTCGCTGCCGATCGCGACACCCTTGCGGCGCTGTCCGGTGACGATGATCTGCCCGAGTTGGAAGCTAGTATCCTCGATGTCCGTTGACGGCGCGGCCGTATCCTGCGCCCAGGCGGGCAAGGCGGAAAGCGCCGCGGCACAGGCCGTGGCGAGAAGCACAGAACGCATCGGAACCCCCTCTGATCACCCGCCGTCACCGACCGGCATGCATGCTGTATATGATCGGATATAGCGCACTGTACAGTGTCGAAACCGGATGGGGGGTAGGGACAGCTGCACGCGCGCGGTCGGCTAGGATCGAGCGTGGGAGGTCACACTATCCGCAAGTTCTCCAATACTAGGAAGTTCTTGGTATTTCAAATGGATACGGGCTTTACGGCCCAAGGTAGCCAAGCAGGCGAAATGTTACACTGCAAGCCCATAAAGGCTGCGCGGGTCGAGACAGCCGCCCGCTATGTGCTGTCGGAAAGTGCGTGCTCGGTTGCACCCTGAGCGATGGGAAGGGCGCGTAGAAGCGTCTCAAGTTCCGTAAGCGATCCGTTCACGAGCGCGCCGTCGAGCTCCGCCTCGATCGCGCGATAGAGCCGCAGCACCCGGACGCCGGTATCGGTGAGCCGCGCACCGCGGTTGCTGGCGCCGCCCGGGACGGCTTCAACCAACCGGTCCGCCCAGCAGCGATTCATCGCATCGACGAGCATCCACGTGCGTCGGTAACTCATCCGCAACGCGCGCCCCGCCGCCGAGATCGACCCTTCGCGGGCGATCGCTTCGAGCAGGTCCGCCTTGCCGGGTCCCATCGCGATCTCGTCGCCGCAATAGATCTGCGCTTTCAGCTTCAGGGGGCCGACCTGCATGCGTTCACTTACCGATCAGCACGTCGCTCGACTTGACGATCACGGTAACTTGATCGCCCGGCGCCAACGCCAGATCCGCGATCGCCTCCTCGGTGATGCTCGAGGTCACGACGTTGCCCCCGCCGATATCGACCTTGACGGTTCCGTTCACTGCGCCGGGTGTGATCGAGACGATGGTTCCCCGGATCTGGTTGCGTGCACTTATCTTCATGTTCGGCTCCCGTCCCATGCTCACGAAGATGACATAAGCTTCATCGGTGCGCCATCGGGGTGACAGGAGCGATATGGCAATCTGCGTCAATGACGTTTGGATCCGCCACTCGCTCAAGATTGCCGTTGCTGCCGCGCAGCTGGCGCGGGATTGCCGCATGGCTGGGCCTGGCCGCCGCGCTCGCATTGCTCGGCGTCGCCGCGGCGGCGGGGTTCTTCGATCGCGACCCGATCCGGCTCTTCGGGACCGACGGCGGTCAGAAGAAAGTGGCCGCAGTGTTCTTCTCCGGCGACATGGGGCTGCGATTCGGCATGGGGCCATACGTCGCGAACGGCCTCGCCGGAATTGACGTGCCGGTGCTCGGCGTGTCGTCTTCGACGGCGTTCGCCACGCACCATAGCCGCGCGGAGACCGACGCGATCGTTGCGGCCGCGATCCGCGACACGCTGTGGCGCACCGGCGCGAGCCGGGTCGTCGTGCTCGGGCAATCCTTCGGCGCGGACATCGTTCGCGTCGGACTGGCGCATCTTCCCGAGGATTTGCGCGGCAAGGTCAAGGCCGCGGTGCTCGTCGTGCCCGGCGAGACCGCCTATTTCCGCGCCGATCCTTCGGGGCTCAGTTATCACGGCACGCCCGATGCCGGCCCGGCCGAAGCCGTGCAGGTCAGCTGGCTGCCGCTCACTTGCATCCGCGGCCAGGCGGAGACCGACAGCCTGTGCCCTGCGCTCAATATGCCCAATGTCCGGCGACTGACGCTGCCCGGCGGTCATTACCTGCGCAACGACCACGCGCTGCTCGTCCGCACGATCCTGCAATCGCTCGGCCCCGCACTTCCGCACTGAAGGAACCAGGATGCGACTTCTCCCTCTCCTGATCATCAATCTCGCGCTGATGGCGACGCCTGCCGCCGCGCATGGGCAGGGCGCCGCCGCCACGCCCGCGGCGCTTGCGGCAGTGCAGCCGGTGCTTGGCATCTGGGCCAATCCCAAGCGGACGATCGCCGTCAGGACCGCGCCGTGCGGCAAGGAGCTTTGCGGATCGATCGTCGAAGCCACCGCCAAGGCGCAACAGGACGCCCGCGACGCCGGCGTCTCCCAGCTGATCGGCACGCAATTGCTGCGGCAGTATCGCAAGACCGGCAGCGATCGCTGGTCAGGCACGGTGTTCGTCCCTGATATGGGGCGCAGCTTCTCGTCGCACATCGTCCAATTGTCGCCGAACGTGCTGCGGATCAGCGGCTGCATCCTGGGGGGCATGATTTGCAAATCGCAGGACTGGACCCGGCTCTGAACCGCCGCATGGCGGCTGCGCGGACACGCCTCGAGGCGTTGCGGCGGCCGCTCCTGCTGGTCGCGGTCCTGGCGATCGGGCTGCTCGGCTTCGAAGCGATGCGCGGCATCCTTGCCGAAGTGCACTATCACGACGTTCGCACCGCGATCGCGTCGGTCGGGGCGGGTCGCATCCTGCTTGCTCTGGCACTGACTGCGGCGAGCTATGTCGCGCTCACGTTCTACGACTGGTTCGCGGTGCGCACGATCGGTCGACGCCTGCCCTGGCGGACCGCCGCGCTCGCATCGTTTACCAGCTACACGCTGAGCAACAGCCTGGGCTTCGCGCTGCTCACCGGCGGGTCGGCGCGGCTGCGCGCTTATGGTGCCGCCGGGCTCGACTTCGCCGAGGTGGCGCGGATCACGGTGATAGCGTCGGCCACCTTCTGGAGCGGGGTGGTCGTGATGGCGGCCGTGGCGCTGGTAGCCGCGACCCGGCCGCTGTCGTTCGGCGCGTTCGTGTTCGGCCTGGGCGTGCAGCATGCGCTCGGCCTCGCCGTGCTGCTAGTGGCGGGGGCGGCACTTTTGCTCCGCGGCCGCGGCGCGCGCGAATGGCGGCTGGGCGGCGCGACCGTGCCGATCCCCCCTTTGGCGCTGCTGCTGGGGCAGGTTGGCATCTCGGCCTTCGACCTGGCCTGCGCGTCGGGCGCGCTCTACCTGCTCGTGCCCGATGCGCCGCCCGCATTGTTCGGGACCTTCTTCCTCGCCTATCTGCTGGCGATCCTACTCGGGCTGGTCAGCCACGTGCCCGGCGGCCTCGGCGTGTTCGAGGCGACGATCCTCGCGCTCGTGCCCATCGACCATGCCGAGCTGTTCGCGGCGCTGTTGCTCTACCGCCTCGTCTATTATCTGCTCCCGCTCGCACTATCCGGGGCGATATTGGTCTGGTTTGAGGGGCGACGGTTCCATGGGCCGATCAGCGCGGGGCTGAACGTGCTCGACCGGATCGGCCAATCGCTCGCGCCGCCGCTGCTCGCGCTGCTGGTGTTCGCGGGTGGGTTGGTGCTGCTCGTGTCGGGGGCCTTGCCCGGGCTCCACGGGCGGATGTCGGCGCTGCGGGACTTGGTGCCGCTGCCCTTCGTGGAGGCGACGCACTTCGCCGCGAGCCTGGTCGGGACCGCGCTGCTGCTGGTCGCGCCGGCGGTCCAGGCACGCCTGCGGAGCGGGTTCCACATGGCGCGGATGCTGCTGATCGCCGGCGCGCTATTCTCGCTGATGAAGGGCATCGACTATGAAGAGGCGGGCGTGCTGCTCGCGCTCGCATTGCTGCTCCAATATGGTCGGTCGGGCTTCTATCGCCGCGCGGGGGTCGGCGCCGCGCCGATCGAGCGCTGGTGGTGGGCCGCCGCGCTGATCGCGGTGGCGCTGAGCGCCTGGGCGGGCTTCTTCGCGTACAAGCATGTTCCCTATTCGGACGAGCTGTGGTGGGATTTCGCCTGGCGTGGCAACGCCCCCCGGTTCCTGCGCGCGACGCTGGGTGCGAGCGTGCTCGTCGCCGGCTGGGCATTCTGGCGCATTCTCGCCGCAGCGCCGGTATCCAGCCCGCCCACCGCGCTGCCGCCCGAGGTCGGGGAGACCGCGTTGCGCCGCGCGCGCCGGACCGACGCGATGCTCGCCTTCACTGGCGACAAGCAGTTCCTCGTCTCCGCGGCCGGCGATGCGTTCCTAATGTACTGCATCCAGGGGCGCACCTGGGTGATGATGGGGGATCCGGTCGGCCCAGCGGCGGCATGGCCGGAGCTGTTATGGGCACTCCGGCGCCGCTGCGATGCGATGCGCGGGCGGCTCTGCCTGTTCCAGGCGAGCGCCGAGTTGCTGCCGCTGATGGTCGAACTGGGGCTCCAGCCGATGAAATATGGCGAAGAGGCACGGATCGACCTGACGCAAGGCTTCGCGCTGGCCGGCGGGGCCTACAAGTCACTGCGCCATTCGACCAACAAGGCGGTGGCGGCGGGGCTGGAGTTCGATCTCCTGCCGCGCCACCAGGTCCTCGCCAATGGCACGGCGCTCCGCCGCGTCTCGGACGCCTGGCTGGCGGGGAAGGCGGGGGCGGAGAAGCGCTTCAGCCTAGGGCGCTTCGACCTCGACTATCTCGCCCGGTTCGACTGCGCCGTGCTGCGGCTTGGCGGGGAGATCGTCGCCTTCGCCAATCTCTGGGAGACGTCGAACCGCGAGGAGATGTCGGTCGATCTGATGCGGCATCTGCCCGACACACCCTATGGCACAATGGACCTGCTGTTCGTCCGGTTGATGCAGCTAGGAGCGGAGCGCGGATTCGAGCGCTTCAACCTGGGCATGGCGCCGCTTTCGGGGCTACGGGGCGGACCGCTCGCGCCCATCTGGTCGCGGCTCGGCGCCGCGATCTACGGCCATGGCGAGCGCCTCTACGGCTTTTCGGGGCTGCGCGCGTTCAAGGACAAGTTCCAGCCCGATTGGGTGCCGCGCTACATCGGCCTTTCGCCCGGCATCTCGGTGCCGCGCGCGTTGATCGACCTCGCGCAACTCGTCGGCGGTTGATGCGATCGTTCCTTGCTTTAACGATCACAACCGTTCGAGAAGCACGATCCGACTGCTGCGATCAGCCGTGTAGCGCGACCTGCTCGTTGACGAGGCCGGCCGCGGCAAGCTCGCGCTCGGCCTGAAAAAAGCCGTAGCCCGGTACCATCTCGCCATCGCGGTCGGACACTTCGGACCAGGCCGCGATAAGTTGCTCGCCGGCGTCCTCGGCAGCGCCGATTTGGACCCCATGGGTGAGGGTCACGTTGGCACGCGCGAAATGGCCGGCGCCGGCGCAAAGGATCGCGCGGTTCGGCGCCTCGTCTCCCACCAGCGCCAATAGCCCCGGGCTCACCGCCGCCGGGCCGAGCAGCGCCAAGCTCGTTTCGGAAAGCACCTCCTGCGTCATCTGGGTCGCGGCCGTGGGAGCAAGCGCGTTGACGCGGATGCCGTATTTCTCTCCCTCGATCGCGAGAGTCTGCATCAGCCCGACGACCGCCATCTTGGCCGCGCTGTAATTGGCCTGGCCGAAATTGCCGTACAGGCCCGAGGACGAGGTCGTCATCACGATGCGGCCGTGACGCTGTACGCGCATGATTTCCCACACCGCCTTCGAGCAGATCGCGGCGCCCATGACATGGACATCCAGCACCAGACGGAAATCGTCCATCGTCATCTTCGCGAAGCTCTTGTCGCGCAGGATACCGGCGTTGTTTATCAGGATGTCGACCCGGCCCCAGCGCGCCATCACTGCCGCAACCATCGCCTCGACTGCAGCCTCGTCGGTCACAGAGGCGGCGAATGCCATGGCCTCGCCACCAGCCGCGTCGATCTCGGCGGCGATCTGCAGGGCATCGGCTTCCGACACGTCGTTGACGAGGACCCTTGCGCCCTTGCCAGCGAGGTAGAGTGCGTGCGCTCGTCCCAATCCTGCACCGGCACCCGTTACGATCGCCACGCGTCCCGACAATGCCATATGTCCCTCCCGTTTTTGTTGAAGAGGGTCTATCGCGAGGTACGTTCACTAACAAGATAATGAATGAAAAATCGGCTGATTTCAGCGCCGCGCGCAGATCGCCAAGAAGCCCGCAGCCATGAACGACGCCATGCGGTCCTTCACGGCGACAAAATCGTCGGACTGGCAAAGTCCGCCCGAAAGCTTGTCGATGCGCCCCGTGCGGGCAAGCGTGAGCATCAATGCGCCGGTGACGAAGTGGTATCCCCAAAAGATGTCCTGCTCGGCACAATCGGGCAGCGCCTGCTTCAGCAACTCGATGAGGCGCAGCACGACCGGATCGAAATGCTCGTCCATCAGCTCGGCGCCCCATTCGGGCGTGTTCGCCACCTGCGCGCCGAGCGCGGCATAGTTCTTCCAGGCCTCACCGCCCTCGATGTACAGATCGAGGTCGGTATCGAGGAAAGCGCGCAGCGCGCCCTCGACGGTCGGGGCGCCGTTGCAGGCCGTGGCATAGGCCTCGAGCGCTTTCATCCGCCGCTCGCTCGAGACGACCGCGCGCCGCGCGAAGACTGCGTGGAAGAGCTTGCTCTTATCCTCGAAATAATAATTGAGCAGCGTGTGATGGACGCCGGCGCGCTTGGCGACCTGCATCAACGTGACGCCATGCAGCCCGTGCTTCGAAAAAAGATATTCGGCGGTATCGAGAATCTGCTCGATCGTCTCGGCGCGCTGCTCCGCCTTCTTGGTCCGCCGGGGCTTTTCATTCTCTTGCACGCGAATGTCCTTCGCGCCTGCAAGATCGAGCGTCAAGTCGATCGCATGCTGCTTGCTCAGGGTCCGCCATATTCGGCGCGGAGGCGCGTCTTGTCGATCTTGCCGGTGGCGGCGAGCGGCATCGCGGCGAGGCGCACCACGGTGTCGGGCACCCACCAGGAGGCGACGCGGCCCTTCAGCGGCGCGAGCAGCGCTTCGTCGCTGAGCGACTGGCGCTCCCGCATCTCGACCAGCAGGACCGGGCGTTCTCCCCAGCGCGGGTCGGATCGGCCGATAACCGCGGCGAGCGATACTTCGGGGATCGCGCCGATCACGGCCTCGATCTCGGCGGGATTGATCCATTCGCCGCCGGACTTGATCAGGTCCTTGGCGCGGCCGGTGATCGCCAGGTTTCCCTGGCCGTCGATCCGCGCGAGATCGCCGGTCGGGAACCAGCCATCGGCATCGGTCGCATCCTCGGAATGGCCGAAATAACGCGCGACAACCGCCGCGCCGCGCACGCGCAAATGTCCTTCCGCCCCGCGTTGCTCGGGTAGCGCGCGGCCGGCAGCGTCGGTAAGCAGCAGGTCGACGCCGATCGCCGGACGTCCCGAGAGCGCGGCGGCGCGCGCCGTGTCGTGCGGGGGGGATACCGTGCCGCTCGGCGAAAGCTCGGTCATGCCCCAACTGGTCTGGACGGTGACGCCGAGGACGCGCTCAACGCGTTCCATCAGCGCCGGTGCCAGCGGTGCGCCGCCCATGATGACTCGCTCGAGTGGGGGGAGGGTGGTGCCGGTCGCCTCGAGATGCTCGACCAGGCCAAGCCAGACCGTCGGCACGCCGACGCCGACGGTGACCCCTTCGCTCGCGATGAGCCGGGCGAGGCTAGCGCCGTCGGACTGGCGGCCGGGCAGCACGAGCTTGCCGCCCGCCGCGGGGACCGCGAAGGGAAGACCCCAGGCATTGGCATGGAACATGGGGACGACCGCGAGGACGGTGTCGCGGACCGATATGGCCATCACGTCGGTCTGCAGCAGCCGCAGCGTGTGGAGGTAGCTCGAGCGGTGAGTGTAGGTGACGCCCTTCGGCGCGCCCGTGGTTCCCGAGGTGAAGCACAGGCCCGACGGCGCAGTCTCGTCGAACGCGCCCCAGACGATATCGGTCGCTGCAGGCTCGATCAGCGGTTCGAGCGCGGCGACGGCCAGCCCCTCGTCAGGCAGGCGCATCCCCGCGACCGGGTCGATCACCAGTATGCGCGTTATCACCGGAGCGACGCGGGCGATGTCGAGCGCCAGCGGCAAGAGGTCGCCGCTGACTATCAGGATCGCCGCCTCCGATTGGACCAGCATCGCGCCGAGCTGCGCTGCGGTTAGGCGCGGGTTGAGGGTGTGGCAGACCGCACCCATCCCCATGATCGCATACCACGCCTCGACATGCGCCTGGCTGTTCCACGCGAGCGTGGCGACGCGGTCGCCAAGCTCCGTGCCGAAGCCTTGCAGCACTGCCGATATCTTGCGGCTGCGTACATGCAGGTCGCGATAACCGATCCGGTCGATGCGCCCGTCGCCCGCGGTCACCACTTCTGCATCGGGATGCCATCTCGCCGCATGTTCGAGGAACTTGTTAAGCGTCAACGCGAACGACTGCATGTCTCCGTCGATCATCGGCACCCTGCGGTCTTTGCTAGCGTCGGCGAGATTATGCCGGTGTCCCAGTTCCACGGTTGGTCGCCCGCGGCGCGGCGTCGGCAAACTGCGGCCTCGTGCAATGCGAACATTCCGGGGAAGAGCTTCCTGCCAGGCTGCGGCTTTTGGACGAAGGCCATGTAATTGGCGTCCTTGCCATAAGCCGCCCATGCCGGCTGGCCGGCCGCGACCGGAGTGCCGGTCTTCGCGAACGACGTCCAATAGCCGATCATCGCCTCAGCCAGCCGGCGCTCCGCGAGCGTGTCGGGGATCTTGGGCCAATAAGGTGGGGTGCTGCCGGCGGTGCCGAACACATAGGGAAGCTCGGCGGCGTGGAAGGCGTGCAGGCCGTTCTCGTCGGCGGCGGGATAGCCGTGATCGAACAGATAGAGATAGCCGCGCTGGCCGATCGCGGTCTGGCCGATCGCGAGGCGCGTCGAGGTCCAGCCATAGAGCGCATCGCGGGTGTTCGCGAGCATGCTCTCGCCGATCGCGTTCGAGGGATAGAGCGCCAGATAATAGTCCGCGAGATCGCCATAGCGGCTGCGGATCGCCTGCTCGTACGCGGCGGCACTGGCAGGAGCGGGGGGCAACAGGATCGGAAGCGAGCGGATCTCGCCGCTGTTGAAGCCGGCGAGGATCGGCACCCGCGCCTGCTCGCCGCGGTCCCAGGTGTCGACGAGCTGGCGGGTCAATACCTTGCCGTCGATCGACGCCCAGGGACCGAAGCC
The DNA here is from genome assembly GCF_058782005.1 of Sphingomonas sp. FW306-1B-B10E. Classification (NCBI taxonomy): domain Bacteria; kingdom Pseudomonadati; phylum Pseudomonadota; class Alphaproteobacteria; order Sphingomonadales; family Sphingomonadaceae; genus Sphingomonas; species Sphingomonas sp. FW306-1B-B10E. The sequence goes on along the minus strand of NZ_JBYSXG010000002.1, from coordinate 88,266 downwards.
TTTCGCTGCGGCACCGTCGGTCAATTTTTCTGCATCCATCGCGCGGAGCGCGGGAAGGTCGGCGGCGCCGAGCGCGGTCATGATCTGGGTCCCCGCGGTCTCGGCCGAAGGCGTGCCGTGCGCCGCGCGCTTCAACTCGGGGGTCGAGATCATATAGGCGCTCTCGGCGATCGCCTTGTGGAACAGCCCGCGCGCTTGCGGCGAGGCCATCAGGTACATCACGCTGAGCGCGCCCGCGGATTCGCCCGCCACCGTGACGTTGCCGGCATCGCCGCCGAACGCGGCGATGTTGCGCTTGACCCATTGCAGCGCCGCAATCTGATCGAGCAGGCCGTAATTGCCGGAAATACCTTCAGCCGATCCCGCGCTCAGTTCCGGATGCGCGAGATAGCCGAGGATGCCGAGCCGATAGTTGATCGAGACGACGATGACGCCCCTCTCCGCCATGCGCGTGCCGTCATAAGTTGCTTCGTGGCTGTAGCCGCCGACCAACGCGCCGCCATGAATCCAGACGAACACTGGCAGGTTCTTCGCGTCCCTGGGCGCCCAGACGTTGAGCGTCAGGCAGTCCTCACTCATCCTATCGGGCGGGTTGGTGTAGATGCCTGCGCCGCGCGCATGCGGCTGGACGCAGGCCGGTCCGAACGCGATGGCCTTGCGCACGCCTTGCCAGGCCGGGAGCGCGGCTGGCGCCCTCCAGCGCATCGGGCCGACCGGCGGCTGGGCATAGGGAATGCCCTTGAAGACCCGGACATCGCCCTGCGTGCTGCCCTGAAGGCTGCCGGCAGGAGCGGCTATTGTCTGCGCGAGCGCGGGGCCGGCGTAGACCAGCAGGGCCGCCAGCGCCGCGCGGCATATCATTCTCATGCGGAAATCTCTGCGTTGCGGGTCTCGCGGCGCAGGATGCGCGCGAGCCAGAGGAAGAGCGTGATCGCAATCAGGTAGAAGGGCGCCAGCGTGTACAGCGCCGATTGCAGATACTGGGCGTGGCCATGCGCCTTGAACCAGTCGCTGGCCTGGCCGACCCAGGTCGGCCCGAGCCCGAGTCCGATGAAGTTCATCACCAAGAGCAGCAGCGCGCCCGAAAGCACGCGCTGGTCGGGCCGCACTTCGTCCTGCACCAGAGCGACCGAGGCCGAGAGGTAAAAATAGTTGAACATCATCACGATCGCGAGCAGCACGAGCGCCAGAGGCCAGCTCGGCGCCCAGATGAAGGCGAGGTAGAAGGGCATCGCGACGGCCAACGAAAGCGCGGGCGCGATGGCGTAGCCCGCGCGCGACTTGCGCGTCATGCGATCGATCACGCGCCCCGAGATCACCATCCCGCCACCCATGCCGAAGACCAGCACCAGCGCGTACCAGACCGCGACGTCCCCCAGCGCCATGCCCTTGTCGCGCATCAGGAACAGCACCGCGAAATTACCGAGACCGTAGGTGACGAACTGCGTCGCGCCGCTTCCCAATGCCGCGAGCATCAACACCGGACGCGAGAAGAACATTCTCAAGGTCGGCCAGAAGGCGGCTTTGGCTTCGCCTTCGCCTGCCGCGCGCACTGCATCGGTCGCGCCGCGCTCGGGTTCGCGCAGCAGCAGCTTGACCAGCAGCGCGGTGACGATGCCTACAATCCCGATGACGAGGAACGGCATCCGCCAGTCGTAACGCGCGGCGATCGCCGCCCCGAACGCGACTCCGATCGCCGCGCCGATCGCCGGCCCCAGGTTGAAGATCCCGAGCGCCGCGGCGCGCTTGCCCGGCGGATAGCTGTCGGTGATGATCGCGTAGGACGGCGGCACGCCGCCGGCCTCACCGAAGCCGACGACCATCCGCGCGATCACGAGCTGCGCGTAGTTTCCCGCCATGCCGCACGCGATCGTGGCGCCGCTCCAGATCGCGCAGGCGAGCGCGAGCACGCTGACGCGGTTGGTCCGGTCGGCGAGCCAGCCGACGGGAATTGCGATGAAGCAGTAGAACATCGCGAAGTACAACCCGCCGATCAGTCCGAGTTGGCCGTCCGAGACCTGAAGCGAGTCCTGGATCGGCTTGGCGAGAATGCCGATCAGCTGCCGATCGAGGAAATTGAGCACGTATACGAAGGTAAGGGTGACGAGCATCACCCACGGCGGCGCCCCGCCGGTCCGCTTGGCGACATCGATCGGGCGCGCGGCGGCCATCGCCTAGAGCCCGTAACCCAGGCGGATGCCGATCGTGCGCGGCCGCAGCGTGCCGAACCGGCTGACCAGGAAAGCCTCGGGGTGGATATAGGTTACCGAGTGATCGTCGAAGACATTCTCGACATAGAGCTGCGCCGAATAGGCGCCGCGCTTCAGCCCGAAGGTCAGGTTGGTGTTCACATATTCGTCGGTCTCGCCGAACGTCACGAGACGCACGTTAGGGGCCCCCGGGGTATTCGGGAACGAGCTGTTGTACGAGCCGACATATTGCGCATTCACGGCGATGTTCGCCTTGGTGTCGTTGCCGAGGTCGAAGCCGTAGGAAGTGAACAGCGCCCCCTGGAGCCGCGGCGCCGATAGCCGGTGGCCGAGCACCGCGCCCGAGATTGCTGCCTCGGTGGCGCTGAGCTTGGTGATCTTGGCGTCGTTATACGCTGCGTTGAAGCCAATGAACACCTCGCGCGCGGGCACGATGCCCATCTCGACTTCGAAGCCCTTGCTGCGCGCGCCGCCGATATTGGTTGCGAACTGCACCGAATCCGACACGCGATTGGCCTGGGCCTGGATGTTGGTCCAGTCAATCAGATAAGCGGCGGCGTTGATCATCACCAACCCGTTCAGGAACCGCGCCTTGGCGCCGACTTCGTAACTCTTCAGATCGTCCGACGACGCACCGTTGGGAATGACGATGTCGTTCGGATTGACCAGGCTCGGGCGCCCCGCGAACGCATTGACGATCGGTGCGCGGAAGCCGGTCGAGAAGGTCGCATAGGTGGTCAGCGCCTCGCTCGGCTTGAAGCTCGCGCTTGCCTTCCAGGACGGCTTGGAGCCGCTCGCCTTGACGCCCTCTACGGCAGCATAGGGCGTGAGCGTGTTGAAGTTCACCGGGATGCGCAGCAGCGCATAGGTGAAGTAGTTCTGGCCGAACGCGCTGGCGAGATACCCGCCCGCCTCGGTGAAGCCCTGCGCGGTGGTGCGTCCGTAGCGCATGCCGCCGGTCACCCAAAACTTGTTCGAGAAGCGATAGGTCAGCTCGCCGAAGCCCGCGAGCTCCTCGCTGATCTGATGGGTATATTGCTTCTGATAATATTGATCCGGCAGCCCAGTCAGGCCACGCGCCTGCAGAAACGCAAGGCTCGAGCGATAGAAATAGTCGACGTCGCGGCGGCGGTGGAGATAGAAGCCGCCAAGGACGAACTGGAGCGGGCCGTCCAGCGAGGAGACCAGCCGCGTCTCCTGGACGAACACCTTGTCATAGGCGTTGGCGTCGAGGCCGAATGCGATCGGCGCGCCCGGAAAGCCTGGCTGGGCGGGGAAGGTGCCGGCGAGATCGACCCAGAAGCGCTGGTCGAAATCCGAATAGGTCGACGAGCTCGTCAGTTTGGCGAAGTCGAATTCATAGTCGAGCGTGGCGTTGAGCACGGTCTGCTTGCCGGTGAAGCGGTCGGGCTGGTCCGAGATGCGTTTCTCGCGACCCAGCGATGGGCTGGTCAGCGACGAATCCTTGGGATCGCTGTCTTCATAGGAGCCGAGCAGCTTGATCGACAGCCGGTCGCTCGGTCGCCACAAAGCGACGAGGCGTCCGCCCCAATCTACCAGCTTGTTGGAATTGTGGACGCCGGTGCCGACATTGTCGAGGTAACCGTCTTCGTTGCGGTAGAAGCCGACGCCGCGCAACGCGAGCTTGTCGGTCGCCAGCGGCACATTGACCATCAGATTGTAGCGCTGGCGCAGACTGTCCGATCCGGTGAGCCCGATATCGGCGAGCGCCGAGACGTCGAAATCGTTGAGGTCCGGCGCCTTGGTGAGGATGCGCATCGCTCCCGACAGCGAACCCGAACCAAACAACGTGCCCTGCGGCCCCCGCAGGAACTCGACGCGCTCGACGTCGAACAGATTGGGATCGACCACGGTGGTGTTGCCGATCGTCGAGACCGGCAGCTCGTCGATATAGACCGCGACCGAGCTCTGCAGATTGGCATTGTAGCCGTTGGTGGCGATGCCACGCGCGGTGAAATTGTTGAAATTCTGGGTGGGGCGGTTGAGCACCACGCCCGGCGTCTCGCGTGCGATGCCTTCGAAGCCGACGATGCCCTTCTCGGTCAATTGCTCCTGAGAGAAGGCGGTGACGCTGAGCGGCACGTCCTGGACGCGCTCCGCGCGGCGTGTGGCGGTGACGACGATGTCGTTTTCCCCGGCCGGCCGAGCCTGATCCTGGTCGCCCGGGCCGCGCTGTTCTGCCGAGGGCGCCGCCTCGGGGGCGGTCTGCGCCTGCGCGCTCCCGGCGGCGATTGCGACGGCGCAGGCCGACGCGCGAAGAAATGCCCGCATGCTCTCTCTCCCATATTTGCCGATCGTCGGACCGCCGGCATTGCAGGGGAGAGTGCAGCGCCGGACCGCACTTGTCAACGTTCACTATCATGCTTGTGAATGTCGAGTGGATGCAAGCTTGTGCGCGGGAAAACGAAGTCGGAGGCGCCCCTGTGAGGAGCGTCTCCGACTATCATGGCATCTGTGGATAACGATCGTTGGGCTTGGGCGCCAACCGCCCGGCTGCGACGCTATCGCAAGCCGAGCGAGCGCTTGATGTCGCGCCAGGCGACGAGCTTGAAATTCTGCGCGCGCGGGGCGTTGGCACCGTCCTGGGCGATGAAGAGGCCGCCGGGATAGGCTGCGCCGAAATCGCCCGTGACGATGTCGATGCCGTCGGTTTCCTCGGTCGCGCCCAATGCGCCTGCGGCGACGCGGAAGCGGCCGACATAGCGTTCGTCGGATAGCCGGTAGACCGCATAGGCGCTGTCGCCCTGGCTCGAGACGAGCAGATAGCCGCCTTTGCCCCGCCCCTCGGCCGCCACCGCGACGCCCTCGGCATCGGCCACGAGGGTGGTGCCGTCGGCCGAAGCCAGCCGGACGGGGGCGACGTCGCCGCCGGGACGCGCGTCGAAGCGCCAGAGGCCGACATCTTCCTCGGCGACGTACAGCCGGTGGGTGCGCTCGTCGGTGGCGCAGCCCTCGGACTGCGTGCCGAGCTTCATCGTGCGGACCAATCGCGCGGCAGGGACGGGACCCAGATCGAGCGCGAGCTGGCGGATCGTGCCGTCCTTGATCACGTTGAACGCGTAGAGCGCCTTGCCCTCGCGGTAGAGACAAACACCATAGGCCTCGCCCGCGCCGGCGGGCAGCGCCGCGAGAGGGATGAGCGTGGCGCGGACCGGATCAAGGCGGAACAGCGCGAGCTTGGCGTTGCGCGGATCGTTGCGGTCGCTCGCTGCGACGATGATGCCGGCGGCCCCCATGTCGCGCAGGTCGACATTGTTGACGCGGCCCGCATCGAGGAACGACTTCTGTTTGCCGGCGAGATCGTAGACATAGAGCCCGGCTTTCTTGTCGGTCCCGACGATCAGGCTCGCCGCAGGATTGGCGGGATTGCGCCAGATCGCGGGATCGTCGGCGGCGTCGGCATTGGCGGTGCCGACCGCCTCGGTCTCGCCGCGCGCCTGGACCGAGACCGTCGTTGCCGACGACACGGCGGGGCGCCTCGCGGTGGCGGTGCAGCCTGCCCCCCCGAAGGACAGCAGGCCGCACAGGGCGATGAGGGGCGAACGCCGCATCAGAAGTTCACCCGGATTCCGCCCGAATAGCGGCGGCCGAAGCGCTCCCATTCGATCGTCTGGCCGGTGCTGGTCGGGCTCGGCACGCCGGTCGCGGTCAGCAGATTGCCCGGCTCCGAATAGCGGCGGCCCGGCTTGTCGAGCACGTTCGACACATCGACATAGACTTCGAAATTGGGCGTGATCGCGTAGCGGCCCGAAACGTCCATCTCGTCGTCCGCGGCCCAATAGGTGTCGCCGGCATCGGTCAGGTCGTCGGCGATGCCGTCGAGCCAGGTGCTGCGGCGCTGATACTGGACGCGCAGCGACAGGCCGTATTTCTCGTAATAGCCGCCGAGATTGTAGACCACGTCCGACGTGCCCGGCAGCCGCACCTTGCGCGCGGGGACCGTGCCGACCGCCGGCTTGGTCACTTCGCTGTCGTTGAGCGTGATATTGGCCGAGACGCCGAAGCCGCCCATCCAGCCGGGCAGGCCGAGATCGCCGGTCCATGGCTCGAGCTGAAACTGTGCCGCCGCCTCGGCGCCGAACACGCGCCCGTCGCCGCCATTGGTGATCCCGGTGAATTTATAGCCCGAGCGGTCGAAGCCGTCGCTGTCGAGCGCGTCCGAGCCGAAGATGCGCGTCTGGCGGTACAGCACGTCCTTGACCTTCTTGTAGAACAGCCCCGCCATCAGATAGCCCTGCGGACGCACATACCATTCGAAATAGCCATCGACGCCGTAGGCGCGCTCAGGCTTGACCGCGGGATTGCCGCCGGAGATCGACCCGTCGGTGTCGCTGATTAGGACATTCGGACGAAGTTGGTCGTAGTCGGCGCGGGCTGCGCCCGAATTGAATGACAGGCGTAGCTTCTTGGTATCGTCGACATTATAGTTGATGTGCGCGCTGGGGAAGAAGAGCGTCTGACTCGCTTCGGCTGTGCTCCGAATGCCGGAGGCGCTGCCAGTCCCGCGATTCTTGAGATGCTCGACGCGGACTCCACCGAGAATCGAACCCCAGTCATACTTCACCGTACCCATCACGAACCCGGCAAGGACCTGCTCGCGCACGTTGTAGTCGTTATCGCCTTTGGCGACTGGCGCGAAAGCGAAATTGGCCCGCGCCGCGTCGGAGATCGCGCGCATCTTGTCGGTGTCGAAATAGCGGAAGGTATAGCCCATCGGGATCTTGCCGAGGAACGAGTCGTTCAGCGCGAATTGGTTGAAGTCGGTGGGCAGGCCGATCGTGGCGAACTGCGCTGCTGTGCTGAGGCTGATTTGGTCCTCGTCGGCGATCTTGGTGCGCTGGTCGAACTGGAAGCCAAGCTTGAACACCGCATCGCCACCAGCAAAGCCAGTCTCGCGGGCGAGGACGAGCTTGCCGGTATAGGCTTTGGTGGTGTCGACGGCGTCAAGCACGGTGAAGGACGAAGGCGGCTTGGTGAAGGTGTCGATCGCGGTCACTGCCGTGCCGGCCTGGTAGCGCGTCGGGCCGCTGAGCTGCGTCGTGGTGAACAGCTGCAGCCGCGAATAATTGGGGTCGCTGAAATCGTAATGGACCGTCGGGCGCAGCGTGCGGGTGCTCGGGCTGTCCCACGATACCTCGCCGACCACCGAGCGATCGTCCTTCGATTCGGTGTAATTGGCGACCCAGTTGAGGTTCCAGCCGTCGGCGAAGTCATGATCGCCGGCCAGCGTGTTGGTGAAGATCGACTGGCGGAAGGCGCGCAGGGTCGAGCGCTGGCGGATGTCGATGCCGTAGATGGTGCCGACCTGCGGCGTGTTGCCGATGCAGACATCGGCATAGCCGCTGGTCGTCGGCGTCGGGTTCACCGTCGTCGCGCAGGCGGCGCTGCTGTTCGACAGGTCGCTCTGGCGGTCGTCCAGGTCGAAGCGGTAATTGTCGCGCGCCTCGTCGTCGGTGAAGATCGTGTAGATCGAGCGCAGCGAGATCGTGTTGTCGGCGTCGGGCTTCCAATCGAGCCGGCCCGAGACCGACCAGTTGCGGCGGGTCAGGCGATAGAGCTTGTTCTCGGCCTCGTGCGCCCAGAAGCGCGTGGCGTTGCCGGGGCGCTGGTCCTGCGCGACGCGCTCGTAATCGGTCTCGAAATTGTCGGTGACCATCGCGCGCTGATAATAGCTGCCCGAGACGAGCACGCCGATCTCGCCGCCGCCGACATTGAAGCGGTTGGACAGCACCGCCGAAGCTTCATATTGCTTGCGGTCGCCGAGCTCGGCCACGCCGATACCGGCCTTACCGGCGAAATGAAGCCCGCTATAGTCGAACGCCGAGCGCGTGATGACGTTGACGTTGCCGGCGACGGTCTCGCCCGGCATTTCCGGAGTCACTGCCTTCGATACGATGATCTGCGACGCGATCGCCGAGGGTATCGAATCGAAGCGCGCGTCGCGGCCTTCGGGACTGACGACGTTGATCCCGTCGAACGACAGGGTAGTCCAATAATTCGGCGCGCCGCGCAACGAGATGTAGCGCGCCTGGCCCTGGTCGCGCTCGACTGCGACGCCGGGCAGGCGGCCGGTCGCCTGGGCGATGTTCTGGTCGGGCAGGCGGCCGACGCCGTCCGCCGCGGCGACGGTCACCAGCGAATCCGAATTCTTCTGCACGGTGAGCGCGGAAGCTTCGGACTCGGCGATCGGACGCGAACCGGTGACCACGACGTCCTCGCCGGGAGCTTCGGCAGGCGCGTCCTGGGCCGCCGCCTGGCCGATCGTGAGCGCAGTGAGGGCAATGCCCGTCAAAATGGCGCGCTTGTGCGAAGACAGGGCCGCGCGCGGCCGTCCGGAACGAATTGGCATTTTTGAAATCCCCCTTGGCAGCGGATGCTGTTGGGGGTCCCGCTAGTCGGGATTTGCGACACTCCGCCTTCAGATATGCGTCGATTTTATTGCGTGGAGGAAACGATTAGCCCTTGTCGGCCGCCGGCGCGTCTCGGGCAGGTTCCAGCAGGGCGAACCAATCGGCATAAGGCGTGTTGCGGACCATATGCCGATTGAGATCCGGCGTGCCGTCGTCCCACCACACCGGCCCGCGTTCCCCCAACGCACGCTTCGTCTGGTCCACGGCTGCCCTGGCGAGCGCTTCCGCGCCTCGGTCCTGGCGGCGCGAGGCGTCCCCGACCGCCCGCCGCGCCGCCATCAACTCCTTGGTGAGTCTTTCGCGCTCGGCGGGCGGCAGCGCCGGGTTCGCCAGGCGCCACAGGCGGCCGCGCACGACGAAATAGCGTCCGTCGGGTGTGGCGGGATGACCGCCGACACGGCGCGGCTCAGCTACGCGTGCCGTCATTGTCGGGCGCGGTGACCGGGCTCCGCTTCGGCATCGTTCTCGCCGCCTGCCTTTGCTTGGCAGCACGGGCAGGACCGGGCTTCCAGCCGCTTGGCTTGCGCGGCCAATCGACGGCGCTCGTTCCGTTTCGACAGGGAAGGAAAAGCGGGTCCCGTTTGCATGATCGTCTCCAGCGTACTGCAGCTGGGACCTGAACCTCGGTGCGCCGATTTACGTTCCGCGCCCTGCCAGAACGCGCCGTCAGGAGGGCGCGACGATCTCGCCGACCCGAACGCCGTCCAGCCCCAGCCAAGCCGCCATTCGGTCGAGCTCGATCGTCAGACGCTCCACGGTCTCAGTGGGGGCGCCGCGCTCGAGCGTTACGCGGTGCGCGAGGAGAAGACCCGCCTGGCGGTCGGCCTTGAGATCAACCCGGGCGACCAGCGCGCCGTCCATCAGGAAGGGGAGGACGTAATAGCCGTGGGCGCGCTTCTCCTGCGGTACATAGATCTCGATGCGGTAGCGGAACCCGAACAGGCGTTCGGTGCGGCTGCGCTCCCAGACGAGCGGATCGAACGGGGCGAGCAGTGCCGCGCCGTGGATGCGGCGCGGCAGGTGCGCGTCGCGATGCATCCAGGCCTTCATGCTCCAGCCTTCGACGCGGACGGGGACCAGGGTGCCCGATTCCGCCTCGGCAGTGATCGCGTGATCCGCTTCGTCCGGCTTCAGCCGATAATAGTCGCGCAAGTCACTGGCGGTCGCCACCCCGAGCGCTTGGGCGCTCCGTTCGATCAACCCGCGTTGCGCGCTCGACGGATCGGGCGTCGGCAGGTCGAGGATGGCGCCGGGCAGCACCCGCTCGGGCAGGTCATAGACCCGCGCGAAGCTGTTGCGGCGGGTAGCGGTGGTGATCTTGCCCGACCAGAACAGCCATTCGAGCGCGTGCTTGGCCTGACTCCAATCCCACCAGCCGCTCTTGCTCGACCCGTTCTCGAAATCCGCGGCCGCCATCGGACCCTCCGCCGTGATCCGATCGAGTATCGCCTGCGCTTCGGCCCGGCCTTCCCCGGCAAATCGCCGCAGGGCCTGATATCCGATCTCGCCGCGTTCGGCGCGGGCCATCCGCCAACGCAGCAACGGATGGGCGTCGAGCGGCAGCAACGATGCTTCGTGCGCCCAATATTCGAACATTCGCCGCTGGCGCGCCGGGCCCCAGGCGTCGCGCTCGAGCAAGCCGCGATCATAGGCGCCCAGCCGCGAGAAAGCGGGCAGATAGTGCGCGCGCGTCAGGACGTTGACGCTGTCGATCTGAAAGAGCCCCAGGCGATCGAGCGTCTTCCGCAGATGCGCGCTGGTCGGCCGTTGGGGGTGGCGGACGCCAAAGCCCTGGGCTGCGAGCGCGATCTTTCGCGCGTCTTTGAGGGACAGGGACGTCGACACCGGCTGCTGCTTGGCGGTTGCGGGAGGGGAGCGTCAACCCTGGACGCCCTAACCAGCGGTGGCAGCCGCCGAATAGTCCATCGCCTGCAGGTCGGCGATCAGTCCGGGGCCGGTCGGCTCCCAGCCGAGCTGCGCCCGGGTCCAATCGCTGGAGGCGATCATGTCGAGACCGGCGAAGATCGCCAGCCATCCGAAATAAGCAGGCGCCTCGGCCGCGGACAACGATATGGCCGGCAGTCCCAGGCCGGCGGCAACCACCTCGGCGATCTCGCGCGTAGGTACCCCCGGTTCGGCAACGGCATGATAGCGTGCGCCCTTGCTTCCGCGGTCTAACGCCAGGACGTAGAACTTGGCGACGTCGCGCACATGCCCCGCCGACCAGCGGTTGGCGCCGTCACCAATATAGGCCACCGATCCCTTCGCGCGGGCATTCTCGATGAGGGGCGAGATGAGGCCCTGCTTGACCGGGTCGTGCACCTGCGGCAGGCGCACCACGCGCACGTCGACGCCCGCGTCGAGCAGCGCATTGCCGGCCTGTTCGGAGGCGATGCGTGGGATCGGGTGATCGGTGTTGAACACCGATTCGAGCGCCGGCCCGCCATCGCCCGGGTCGCCGATCGCCACGCCGGAGGTGATCAGAAGTGGCCGGTGAGAGCCTCGCAGCACCGATCCCAAAGCGGTGACGACGCGCCGGTCCTTCTCGCAATTCGCGACGAAATTGGTGAAGTCGTGATCGAAGGCAGTGTGGATCACGGCATCGGCGCGTTCGGCGCCGGCGCGCAGGCTGTCGAGATCCTCCAGCGTTCCGCGATGCGGTGCGGCACCTGCCGCCGCCAGGGCACGCGCACCGGAGTCGGAACGGGTCAGCCCCACTACTTGATGGCCGGCCGCCAGAAGCTCGGGAAGGATGCGCGAGCCGATAAAGCCGGTCGCACCTGTCAGGAATACGCGCATGGGTGTCTCCGAGATTGTCCGCAAGCGCATTACGGCCTAGATGTGATCCTGTTAAAGTAGTGACTTTATCATGGTATAATCATCAACAGGACCGCGCTGGTGGACACGCAGGCGAATGCACTTGGGACCTTCCTGCGCGATCGGCGGTCGCGCCTGGATCCGTCTGCGCTCGGCCTGAGCGCCGGCCGCCGCCGCACCCCGGGCTTGCGCCGCGAGGAGGTCGCCCAGCGCGCCAATATCTCGCCCACTTGGTATACCTGGCTGGAGCAGGGCAGGGGCGGCGCGCCGTCCTCCGACGTTCTCGATCGCATCGCCACCGGATTGATGCTGACCGAACCGGAGCGCGAGCATCTCTTCGTGCTCGGTCTCGGGCGACCGCCGCAAGCCAAATATCGCGGCTCAGACGAAGTCACGCCGCGGCTCCAGCGGGTGCTGGATGCGCTGCCGATCAGTCCGGCGATCATCAAGACGGCGACCTGGGACGTAATTGCCTGGAATGCCGCGGCGGCGGCGGTGCTGACCGACTATGGCAAGCTCCCGCGCGCGCAGCGCAACATCCTGCGCCTGATGTTCACCAACTCGCGGGTCAAGGCGGCGCAGGCGGATTGGCTGAACGTCGCGCGCTATGTCGTGGGCGCATTCCGGGCCGATGCGGTACGCGCCGGCGCCGCGGCGGAAATCACGCGGCTGGTCGAGGAATTGTCGCGGCTGAGCCCGGAGTTCGAGGCCTTGTGGCGCGATAACGACGTCGCCGGCAAGGCGGACGGACTCAAGCGGCTCCAGCATCCGGAGCATGGCCTGATCGAACTCGAATTCTCGTCCTTCGCGGTCGAAGGCCGGCCTGATCTGGGCATGATCGTCTACAACCCGGCCTCGACGGAAACGGCGCGCCGGATCGAACTGCTCGTGGCGTCGAGGGATACGGGTCTCGCGGAATAGGCTACCGCCGCTTGTAGGCTCACTTGAGGCGAAGAAGATTTCTTGCTCTAGTAGAGCGTTCCCCATTGCGATGGAGCCCAGTTCAGGACGGCCTCGATCTGCACCATCGCTGCGGTGTCGATCAGTTCGGCCCTGCCTTCGCGGGGCATGCACAGCCCGCTCGATGCGTCGCGACGGTGCTGCCACATATGATCGGCATAGGCCCGCATCGCCGCGAGATGGCGCCGCTCGCCGGTTGCGTCGTCGAGCAGCAACAGGTTCTTGAAATAGATCGCGTTGAACGGGGGCGGCTGTCCGTCCAGCTGCTCGACCCTGAAGCGCGCGCTGCTCGCCGCGGCGATCCTCTTGGCCTCGCCAAGGTAGCCCGCCTCGCGTGTCGCGCGCCAGAGTAAGACATTCACGCCGATCGGCACGCCCTGATTATAGGTCCAGACGGTCTTCTCAACGGTGCCGTCGGTCTTGAGATGATCGTGATAGAGCCCGTCGGGCCGCTGGAGCACGGCGTTGGTCCAGCGGTAAAAGCGGAGCGCGTCGTCGAGATAGGCGCGTTCGCCGGTGATCTGATGCAGCCGCAGGCCCAATTGCGCGGCAGGCATGTTGGAGACGGTGTTGCGGTCGCCATTGTCCGCCTTTTGCGTCCAGCGCACGCCGCCGGGAGAGGGCAGGGCGGCATCGGTCGACCAGCCCGAGCGGATCAGTTCAAACACCGCCTTGGCGCGTTCGAGCGAGGCCAGGTCGCCGCGGAAACGGTGGTGCTGCACGTCAGCGAGCGCGACCCAGAGATTGTCGTCATAATAAAGATCGTCGCCCTTGCCGAGCGGCGGGACGACCCGAGCCAGATAGCCTGGCCGCCCGGTGGTGCTCGTGTTCGCCCAGTAAAGCTGCTGCGCCGCGCGGACCTTGGCGAGCGCCGCGGCGTAACGGCGCGCACCCGCGGCGTCGGCCATGACCAGGTCGAGATAGGCGATATGCGCTTGCGAGAACGGCCATTCGGTCGCGTATTTGGCGTCTTCCGCGCGGGCTGGCGCATATTCGCGATAGAGGCCGGTACCGTCACCCAGCGCGAAGCCGCGCTCCATCGCCGCGCGCCAGCTTTCGGCGCGGGAGACGGGCGCCGCGGCGCGGCAGGCGGCGGGGAGCAAAGTGGCAAGCGCCGCTCCCGTGGCGAAGCTGCGCCGCGACAGCGCGTGCATCAGAAGCGGAACCGCGCGCCGAGCGCGAAGACTCGGCTGTCGTAGCGGACGTCGCGGGGATAGCCCGGCCCGGCCTGGTCGGGCGATTCACGCAGCGCGCGGAACGGCGAGCCGGTGATGTTGCTTACATCGAAGGTCAGCGTCACTGCCTCGATCGGCGTGACCGCCAACGAGAAATCGAGCCGCTCGATCGGCCGGTTGAACTCGGCCCCGATCAGCTGGCCTTGCGAGTCGGTAGCGAAGAAATTGGTGACCTTCGACCGCCAGTTATACGCCAGGCGTGCCGATACCGGTCCCTTCTCGTAGATGCCGACCGCGTTGAAGCTCCATTTGGAGACGCCCGGGATGTCGGTGTCCTGGCCGGCCTCGCCGAACGCCGCCGGCAGCGACTGCGATGCGTCGATATAGGTGGCGTTGAGCTGGGTGCCGAAGCCGCTGAGCCAGCCGGGCAGGAAGTCGAAGAAGGTCTGGAATGCCACCTCGGCGCCCTGCAACCTCCCGCGCCCGCCATTCTCGGGCCGGTTGACCAGCACCTGCCCATAGACCGGATCGTTCACCGGCACGTTGAGGTTGGTGATGAAGCCCCGCACGTCGCGGCGGAAGAGCGCGCCGGTTAGTGAACCGGTTCGCGTGAAATACCATTCGAGCGACAGATCGTAGTTGGACGACTGGATCGGCTGCAGCCCGATATTGCCGCTGCTGCCGGTCAGCGGCGTCGAATTGAGATTGATCGTCAGCGCCGGGCTGAGCTGGTTGAACTCGGGCCGGGTGCGCGTCTCGGTGGCCGACAGGCGCAGCTGAAGCTTGTCGGTAAGATGTGCGCGGAAGGTGGCGCTAGGCAATATGTCTACGTAATTCTGGTGCGACGTCGCCGGGGTCGGCACGCCATTGACCAGCCCGGTGCCCGTCGCCTCGGTTGCGGTGTTGACGATGCGTGCCCCAATCACGCCGTCGATCGGCAGCGATCCGATCCGCGTGTCGTAATGGACCTGGCCGTAGACGGCATAGGAGCGCTCGGTCGCGTCGAATTGCTCGTTGGCGATATAGGCCGGGATCTCTGTACCATAAGCGGCGAGCTGCGACAGCGCGTCCGGCGTACCGATTTGCGCCAAACCGGCGCGCGCCAAGTCGCGGATCGCGTTGATATTGTCGAAGATCGCGTCGCGCGTCGGCGCATACCATTGACGGAAAGGCTGCGCATCGCCGCTGCCGCGGAAGCCCGGATCGATCGGCCCGCCGTCACCTGGGATGGCCGAGAGCGGAATGCCGAGCGGGCGAAGCGTCGCATAGCGGCCGCCGCTGCGCAGCCGCGCATCACGATCGGTGAAGCGGAAGCCGAAGTCGAATTGGGTGATGACCGGCAGCTCGGTCTTGAGCTTGAGATCGGTGCGCCACTGTACGCCCCTGCCGCCGGCGTAAGAGCGGCGGTCCCAGAGGCCCCGCAGGATGAAATTGTCGGGTTTGAGCGCGTCGAAGCCGGGGATCGAGAGCTGCGGTCCGCCATCGCCGCCGGGGACGTCGAACACGATGTCCGCCGACTGGCCGGTCGCCGGCGCGAAGTCGATATTATGATCGGTATAGACCGCGTTGGTATCCGTATAGGCGAGGTCGGTGGTCAGGGTGGCGCGATCGTCGATCTCCCAACGCCCGCCGATGGCCGCCTGATAGGTGTTGGTGCGCCCGGCGCGGGTGCTGCGCGAGAAGTCGATATCCTCGCCGGCGGCGAAATTGGGCGTGACGGTCAGGCTGGCGAGCTGGCCCGGCGCATCGGGATCGCGGACGATGTTGCTGAGCGCGGGATTGCCGTTGACCGTGTCGACGCCGACAAAGTCGTTCTCGACATTGGTGCGCGCTGCCTGCCACAGCCCCTCGACGTAGAATTCGAGGTTGGGGGCCGGGCGCCACTGCAGCGCGCCGTTGATCGAGGGGCGCCAGCGCTTGCCGCGATCGTAATAGACCCCCGCCGATTCGGGCAAGACGAAGTCACGCGCGCCGGCCACCGCTTGCTCGGCGCGCGGCGCGACTATGTTGCCGTTGATAAAGCGCGACGAGGTCAGATAGTGGATCTGGGTGTAGGAGAAATTGATCAAAGCGCCGATATCGCCGATCCCGGTTTCCCAGCGATCGGTAACCAGCAGGTTGACGTTGGGATCCACCGTCTGCGCCTGGTCCGCATAAGTGGCGCGGACGGCGCCGGCGATCTGGAAACCCTGGAAATCGAACGGGCGGCGCGAGCGGACGTTGATCAGACCGGCGATGCCGCCCTCGATCAGATCGGCAGTGGTCGACTTGTAGACCTCCAACCCGGCCAGCGCACCGGCGGGGAAGTCCTGGAGCGCGACGTTGCGTAACTCGGCGGTGAATACCTCGCGGCCATTATAGGTGGTGGTCAGGTTGGGCAGGCCGCGCACCTGGACGCCGCCGGCCTCGTCGCTGCTGCGATTGACCTGGACGCCGGTGATGCGCGCCAGCGCTTCCGAGGCATTGTTGTCGGGCAGTTTGCCGATGTCCTCCGCCACCACCGCATCGACGATCTGGTCCGAATCGCGCTTGAGCGCCTGCGCGCTCTGCAGGCTGCGGCGAAAACCGGTGACGACGATGTCATCTTGATTCGCTGGGGCGGCTTCGGCGGGCTGCGGGTCGGGTGGTGTTGTCTGACTCAGCGCGGGTGGCGCGAAGACGATCGTCAGGCTCGACGCAGCCGACAGCCAGATGCCCCTCGGGGTACGCATACTCTCTCTCCTCGCCTCGCGCCTTGCTCGTTTCGGCAGGCGCGTTGTGCAGAGGTCTAGCTGGACGATGGAAAAGTAAAACAACTTCGTTTATTATTTGCGGCGGACCGTTTGAAGTCGGCCATGGATCGAAAACTATCGCTGGCAAAGGTGATCGTTCGAGGCTTCTTGGAAGTCCGACATCGCCGGGAAAAAGCAAGGTCCAACGGTCGCCTCAGGCGACCCGAATAGGGAGGATGATTAGATGACGGACAAGCGACTCGACCTCACCCGGCGCGATTGGATGCGCGGCGCGGCGGCTACTGTCGGCGTTCTCGCACTGCCGGGCCAGGCCTCGGCACGCCGCATCGCGCCGAGCGACCGGGTCAACCTCGCGGTGATCGGCGCGGGCGGCATGGGCGCGCAGAACATGACCAAGCTCACCAGCCAGAACATCGTCGCGCTCGCCGATGTCGACTTCGCGCATGTCGCCAAGGCGTTCGTTGACGGCAAGGGCGCGGCGCGCGCCGACCGGCTGCCGCTCAAGCAGGCTTATGATCGCGCCGCCAGGTTCGCCGACTATCGCCGCATGCTCGACAGCCGCAAGGACATCGACGCGGTCCTGATCGCGACTCCCGACCACCACCACGCGATCGCCGCCAAGACCGCGATGGAGCGCGGGCTCCACGTCTATGTGCAGAAGCCGCTGACCTATACGGTACGCGAAGGCCGGGTGCTGCTCGATCTCGCGCGCCGCAATCCCAAGCTGGTCACCCAGATGGGCAATCAGGGCCATTCGGGCGACGACGGCCGGCGGGTGGTCGAGCTGATCCGCGGCGGCGTCATCGGCCGGGTGCGCGAGGTCCATGCCTGGACCAACCGGCCTGTCTGGCCGCAGGGCGAGGCGCGTCCCGCCGCGGTGGCGAAGCCGGCGACCCTCGATTGGGATCTGTGGCGCGGGCCGGCGGCGGTGGATTGGGGCTATCATCCCGATTATGCCCATTTCAACTGGCGGGGCTGGGTGCCGTTCGGGATCGGCTCGCTGGGCGACATGGGCGCGCACCTGATCGACTTCCCGGTCTGGGCGCTCGAGCCTGGCCTGCCGACGCGGATCGAGACGCGGCACAGCCGCTGGGGCGGCGATGACGACATCTGGGACGGCAAGCCGCCCGCCGATCTCGGCAGCTATCCGCTCGCCAACATCACCACCTATCAGTTCGGCCATGCCAAGGGCGGACCGATCACGATGACCTGGTATGACGGTGGGCTGATGCCGCCGACGCCGGTGGCGATGCCGGCTACCGCGCGAATGAACCCCGATGGCGGCGTGCTCTATATCGGCGAGCGCGGCATGCTGATGCACGACACCTATGGCGAGAAGCCGGTGCTGATCGGCGCCGGTACCGAGGCGCGTGCCGCGGCGCTGCCGGTGTCGCTGCCGCGGATCCAGGGCGGACGCGAGGGGCACGAGATGAACTGGATCCGGGCGATCCGCGGCGAGGAGAGGATTTCGTCGCCCTTTGCCACCGCGGTGCCTCTCAACGAGACGATGATCCTCGGCATGGTTGCGATGCGTGCGGATCAGCCGATAGAGTATGACGGCAATGCGGGGCGAGTCACCAACGTGCCTGACGCCAACCGCTTTCTGGACCGGGAGTATCGCAAGGGATGGGCAATATGATCTTCGCCGCCGCCGCCGCCGTGGCTCTGCTCGGCACCAATGGTGCCTCCGTCGTCCAGACCACGCCCCAGGCCCGTCCGCAGGACACCGAAGTCTGGGCGCCCGAAGTTCCCGTCGTCACTCCGGGGCCGGCCGTTACGGTCGCGCCGCCGTCCGATGCCGTGGTGCTGTTCGACGGCAAGAACCTTAGCGAATGGGTCTCGACCAAGGACAAGTCTCAGGCGCGCTGGACGGTGGCCGACGGCGTGCTGACGGTGCGCAAGGGCACTGGCAACATCGAGACGCGGCGCAAGTTCCGCAACTATCAGCTGCACCTCGAATGGCGGGTCCCGGCCAACATCACCGGCGAGGGCCAGGCGCGCGGCAATAGCGGGCTGTTCCTCGCATCGACCGGCGACGGCGACGCCGGTTACGAGCTGCAGATCATGGATAGCTTTCGCAACAAGACCTATGTCAACGGCCAGGCGGGCGCGATCTACAAGCAGTTCGCGCCGCTGGCGAACCCGGTTCGCGCGCCCGGCGAGTGGCAGAGCTACGACGTGCTGTGGACCGCGCCGGTCTTCGCCGCCGACGGCTCGCTGACCAGCCCGGCTTATGCGACCGTGCTGGTGAACGGCGTGCTCGTCCAGGACCATGTCGCGCTCAAGGGCGAGACCGTCTATATCGGCACGCCGCGCTACACCGCGCACGGCCCGGCGCCGATCAAGCTCCAGGACCATGGCGATCCCAGCCCGGCGATCAGCTTCCGCTCGATCTGGTTGCGCGAACTGAAGTGAGTTGATCCGCATCCAC
Organism: Sphingomonas sp. FW306-1B-B10E; assembly: GCF_058782005.1. Taxonomy (NCBI): domain Bacteria; kingdom Pseudomonadati; phylum Pseudomonadota; class Alphaproteobacteria; order Sphingomonadales; family Sphingomonadaceae; genus Sphingomonas; species Sphingomonas sp. FW306-1B-B10E. The sequence goes on along the minus strand of NZ_JBYSXG010000002.1, from coordinate 69,510 downwards.
GGTTGAAGTTGGCAAATCCTGTGGCGGGAGAAAAGCTATCCGCGCAGGGCTTGCCAGCGGTCGCCGGGCGTCGCATCGGTGCGCACTGTTGTCTTGCGAGGTATCGTCTTGCGCGCTCCATTTCTGCTTGCCGCGGTAGCGGCGCTTCTTTCCGGCGGCATGGCCGTCGCGAGCCCGGTTTCGCCGGCCGCGCGTCCCACGACCGCTCCTTCCGCCGATGCACAGGCCAAGGCCTCGGCGGCGCTGCAGGCGCTATTCAAGCAAAGCGACGAGGACAATCTTCGCCGCAATCCGATCAACGCGCTGTTCCGAGGCGACATGCGCTATGCCGACCAGCTCGGCGACAATATCACCGACGCCTATTTCAATGGCGAGCGTGCGGCGGGCAAAAAGGATCTGGCGGCGCTCGCGCGGATCGATCGCGCCGCGCTCTCGACCACCGATCAGCTCGCCTATGATATCTTCAAGTGGCAGACCCAACTCGCGCTTCGCGCCCTGAAGCCCGAGTTGCTGTCGCTGACGGCGGTGCGGCCGATCGACCATTTCACCGGCATTCACACTTTCTATCCCGATCTCGCATCGGGCCAAGGCGTGGCGCCATTCAAGACGGCGAAGGATTATCGCGACAGCATTAGCCGTCATCATCGTTATGCATGGTATATCGACCAGGCGATCCTGCGATTCCGCCAGGGAATGGCAGCAGGCATCGTCCAGCCCAAGCTCGTCGTCCGCAACGTGATCGACCAGCTCGACCTTCAGCTGGCGCAGGGTGTCGAGGGATCGACCTTCTATGCGCCGCTCAAGGCGTTTCCGGCCGATGTCCCCGCGGCCGAGCAGGCGAAGTTGCGCTCCGAGACCGCCGCGGTCATCCGTGACGAGATCCGCCCGGCCTATCAGCGGCTTCGCGACTTCCTCGCCAAGGAATATCTGCCCGCGGCGCGCGACGGAGTCGGCCTGGTCCATATGAAGGGCGGGGCCAAGCTCTATAGCTATCTGATCGAGCAGAACACGACTCTGCCGCTCTCCGCCGACGATGTCCACCGCCTCGGCCTCAGCGAAGTCGCGCGGATCCACCGCGAGATGGAGACGGTCAAGGACCAGGCCGGGTTCAAGGGCACGCTTCCCGAATTCTTCGAATATCTGCGCACCGACGCCAAGTTCCGCCCGGCGAGCAAGGAAGCGCTGCGCGACGAATATTATGCGATCGGCAAGCGCGTCGACGCGCGGGTCGGGGAGATCTTCTCCACCCTGCCCAAGACCCCGCTCGAGATCCGTCCGGTACCCGATTATCGCGAGAAGACCGATGCGGCAGGCTCGTACAACCCGGGCGCGCCGGACGGCTCGCGCCCCGGGGTGTTCTATTACAACACCTACGACCTGCCGTCGCGATCGACCTGGGGCGCGGAGACGCTGTATTTACACGAGGCCGCGCCGGGACACCATTTCCAGATCAGCCTCGCGCAGGAAAACGAGGCGCTGCCCAACTTCATGCGCTTCGGCGGCAACACCGCTTATGTCGAGGGCTGGGCGCTCTACGCCGAGACCTTGTGGGACGAGCTCGGCATGGAGACCGATCCGTACCAGCGCTTCGGCGGGCTCAACGACGAGATGCTGCGCGCGATGCGGCTGGTGGTCGATTCGGGAATCCACGCCAAGGGCTGGACCCGCGACCAGGCGATCAAATACATGCTCGACAACAGCTCGATGGGAAAGACCGACGCGACCAGCGAAGTCGAGCGCTATATCGCGATGCCCGGGCAGGCGCTCGCCTACAAGATCGGCCAGCTCAAGATCCTCGAACTGCGCGCCAAGGCGGAGAAGGCACTGGGCAGCAAGTTCGACCTCAAGGAATTCCACGCGCAGGTGCTGATGACGGGTTCGCTGCCGATGAACATCCTCGAGCAGAAGATCGATCGCTGGATAGCCTCCAAGCGAACCTGACCTTGTCCGCCCGCTTCGCCGCGCATCACCAGGATCTGTCGAGCCTCGTCGCGCAGGGACGCGCGCGCGGGCTGGTCGCACGCGCGGGGCGCGACTTTGCCTCTAACGATTATCTCGCGCTCACCGGGTCGCCGCGCCTGGCTGCTTCGATCACCGAGGCGATCGCGCGGGGCGTGCCGATCGGGTCGGGTGGATCGCGCCTGCTGCGCGGCAACCATGCCGAGCACGAAGCGCTCGAGGCCGAGGCGGCGCACTTCTTCGGCAGCGAGGCGGCATTGTTCTTCTCGAGCGGCTACGCCGCGAACGCGGCATTGCTGTCGACCCTGCCCCAGCGTGGCGACCTCGTCGTCCACGACGCGCTGATCCATGCAAGCGCGCATGAGGGGATGCGGCTCGGCCGCGCCGAAGTACGCATGGCCCGGCACAATGACGTCGCTGCCTTTGCCGAGGCCATCGCCGCGTGGCGGCGCGCAGGGGGCACGGGCCGGGTCTGGATTGCGGTCGAGAGCCTGTACAGCATGGACGGAGACCAGGCGCCGCTGGACGCCCTAGCGGCGCTCGCCGAGCAGTATGACGCCGTCCTGCTGATCGACGAAGCGCACGCTACCGGGGTATTCGGACCCGATGGCCGCGGGCTGGCAGCGGCGCTCGCGGAGCGCGAGGCGGTGATCACGCTTCACACCTGTGGCAAGGCGCTCGGCTGCGAAGGCGCATTACTGTGCGGACCGCAGGTGATGCGCGACTTCCTCGTCAACCGGGGGCGAGCGTTCATCTTCTCCACTGCGCCATCGCCGCTGATCGCTGCGGCAGTGCGCGAGGCGCTACGCATCCTCGCTGACGAGCCCGAGCGCCGCGCGCGGCTGCACGCGCTGATCCGGACGGCAGAGGAGGTGCTGGCGCCGCATGGCGTGGCGGCGACGGGTTCGCAGATCCTGCCCCTGGTGATCGGCGACGACTCCGCGACGATGCGCCGCGCCGCCGCGCTCCAGGCCGCGGGGTTCGACGTGCGGGGGATCCGGCCGCCGACCGTCCCGGCGGGGACGGCGCGGCTGCGGATATCGCTGACCCTCAATATCGAGGCCCGTGACATCCACGCGCTTGCCGAGGCGCTGGCATGAGCCGCGCGATCGTCGTGACCGGCACCGATACCGATATTGGCAAGACCGTGTTCGCCGCGGGCCTCGCCGGAGCATTGGACGGCGCCTATTGGAAGCCGATCCAGGCGGGGCTGGACGACGGCTCGGACAGTGGGACTGTCGCGGCCCTGTCGGGGCTTCCCTTCGATCGCATCCTGCCCGAGGCCTATCGGCTACGTACGCCCTGCTCGCCGCACCGCGCTGCCGAGATCGATGGCGTGGCGATCGACGCGGCGAAGCTGATGCCGCCAGCGTGCGACCGGCCGCTGGTGATCGAAGGGGCAGGGGGCGTGCTCGTTCCCATCACGCGCGAGCTGCTTTACGCCGACCTGTTCGCGCGCTGGCAATTGCCGGTGGTGCTCGTCGCGCGAACCGCGCTCGGCACGATCAACCACAGCCTGATGTCGATCGAGGCGTTGCGCGCGCGCGGCATCGCGATCCTCGGCATCGCCTTTGTCGGCGACGCGAACGAGGACAGCGAGTCGGTGATCGCCCAGATCGGCGGGGTGCGCCGTCTCGGGCGTCTGCCGCGGCTCGACCCGCTCGACCACGCGAGCCTGGCACAGGCATTCGCCGCGGGGCTCCGGATCGCGGATTTCGCCGCGTGAGTTCCCCGGTCTGGCATCCGTTCACTCAGCATGGACTAAGCGAGCCGATCCCGCTGATCGCGCGGACCGAGGGTGCGGCGCTCTATACGCAGGACGGCGCGCGCATCATCGATGCGATCTCGTCCTGGTGGGTGACGACGCACGGTCACGCCCATCCGCGCATCGCGGCGGCGATCGCCGAACAGGCCGCCACGCTCGATCAGATCATCTTCGCCGGCTACACCCACGCGCCCGCCGAGACGCTCGCCGCTGCGCTGGTCGCGATGATGCCCGATCCGCTGGCGCATGTGTTCTTCTCCGACAGCGGCTCGACCAGCGTCGAGGTGGCGCTCAAGATGGCGCTCGGCCTCTGGGCCAATCGCGGCGCGGCGCGGCACGGCATCGTCGTGATGGAGCATAGCTATCACGGCGACACGATCGGTGCGATGTCGGTCGGCGCGCGCGGCGTGTTCAACCAGCCTTATGCGCCGCTGCTGTTCGACGTCGCGACCATTCCGTTCCCCGCAGCCGGCGCCGAACAGGCGACGCTCGACGCGCTCGAGGCGCAGTGTCGCGCGGCACCGGCGGCGCTGATCGTCGAGCCGCTGATCCTGGGGGCGGGCGGCATGAAGATCTATGCGCCTGCCGTGCTCGCCGAGATGCGCGCGATCTGCGCCCGGCACAATGTGCTATTCATCGCCGACGAAGTGATGACCGGCTGGGGACGGACCGGCACCCTGCTGGCCTGCGAGCAGGCGGGGATTGTGCCCGATATCCTGTGCCTGTCGAAGGGCCTGACCGGCGGCGCGGTGCCGCTCGCGGTGACGCTGGCCACCGGCGAGATCTTCGACGCGCATGTTTCGAGCGACCGCGCGCGGATGTTCTTCCATTCGTCGAGCTACACCGCCAATCCGATCGCCTGCGCTGCGGCGAACGGCAACCTCGCGATCTGGCGCGACGAGCCGGTGGCGGAGCGGATCGCCGCGCTGGCGGCGCGTCAGCGGCAACTGCTCGGTGCGATCGCGGAGCATCCCAAGGTTGCCGATGCGCGGCAATTGGGGACGATCACCGCCTTCGAGGTCGAGGCGCCGACGGGCGGCTATCTCTCCTCGGTCGCGCCGCGGCTGACCGCGTTCAGCCGCGAGCGCGGCGTGCTGATCCGCCCATTGGGCAACACCGTCTACGTCATGCCGCCTTATTGCATCGGCGATGACCTCGACACTGTCTATGCGGTCCTCCACGCCTATCTGGAGAGCGACGGATAACCGGTCTTGGGCGCGGCGAAGCCTTGCTGTTTTCCACAGCCATTGCGGTGCCTCGGCCACTACCCATGTTGCCTCCGAGACGCGCGACCCACTAGATGGCCGCTCGCAACCGGAAGATACGAATGACCGCCACCCACTCAACCCGCATGCTGATCCTCGGTTCGGGGCCGGCCGGGCTCTCGGCCGCCATCTATGGCGCGCGAGCCGGGCTCGCGCCGATCGTAGTGCAGGGCATCCAGCCCGGCGGGCAGCTGATGACCACCACCGATGTCGAGAATTATCCCGGCTTCCGCGAGGTGATCCAGGGTCCGTGGCTGATGCAGGAGATGCAGGCGCAGGCCGAGCATGTCGGCGCGCAGATGCTGTGGGACACGATCGTCGAGGTCGATGTCAGCCAGCGGCCATTCCGCATGGTCGGCGATAGCGGCACCGTCTATGTCGGCGACACGCTGGTGATCGCGACGGGTGCGCAGGCGCGCTGGCTCGGGCTCGATTCGGAGGAACTGCTCAAGGGCAAGGGCGTCAGCGCCTGCGCGACCTGCGACGGCTTCTTCTTCCGCGGCAAGAAGGTCGCGGTGATCGGCGGCGGCAATACCGCGGTCGAGGAGGCCTTGTACCTCACCAATCACAGCCACGACGTGACCCTGATCCACCGCCGCGACGGGCTGCGCGCCGAAAAGATCCTTCAGCAGCGGCTGTTCGCCAATGAGCGGATCTCGACTTTGTGGAACAAGAAGGTCGAGCGCTTCATCGACGGCGGCGGCGTGACCGGGCTGGTCGGGATCGAACTCAAGGACACCGTGACCGGCGAGCTTTCGACGATCGACGTCGATGGCGGATTCGTCGCAATCGGCCATCATCCCGCGACCGAATTGTTCCGCGGGCACATCGCCCTCGACGAAGACGGCTATATCGCCGTCGAGAAAGGCACCACGCGCACCAACGTGCCCGGCGTGTTCGCCTGCGGCGACGTGATGGACAAGCATTATCGCCAGGCGATCACCGCGGCGGGCACCGGCTGCATGGCCGCGCTGGACGCCGAGCGCTTCCTCGCCGAGGCGGATTTCGAGCAGGTCGCCGAAGCGGCGGAGTAGCGCCGGAACGTGGCGAACATCGCCTACAGGCGGGCGCAGACTTCCTCGAACAGCCAGTCCTTGTCCGACTGCGACGCGAAGCTGTGGCTGGCGCTGTCGCGCTCGACGAGGCTGGCCCGGGCGCGGGCCTCGGCGAACGATTGGCCGGCATAAGCATGGGCGAAGGTGATCGCGGTGTTGTCGCGCTTCGCGAGCAGGATCGTGATCGGGATCTGCGCCTGGCCTAATGCCGCGGAGAGGCGGGCGGGGAGGTCTGTCGGTCGTTCATATTTTGTGCGAAAGACTTTCATCAAACCACTGAATAACTTACGAATATCCACGCCGCCGCGCGCGAGGCGCAACCATACTGCGGGGTCGCGCAGGCGCTCGGCATAGTGCGCGCGGATGGCGGCGGCGGGAGGCAGATCGTCGGTCGGCTCGATCAGCCAGGGGTTGGCGAGGACCAGGGCGTCGATGTCGGCCGGGGCGTGGAAGAAAGCGAGCGCGGTGGCGGCGTCGCAATTGCCGTAGGCTGTGATCCGAGTGACGCCGGTTTCAGCGCGGAAGATTGCGGCGGCGGCGGCGATGTCTTCGGCGCTGCTCTCGAACCCGCGATTGTCACCGGTCGAATCGCCGATGCCGCGGCGATCGAAGCGGAATACGGGGCGGCCGGCTTCGGCGACGCGCTGAGCGAGCAAGGCCATACCGCGATGCGCGCCGACGCGGATCTCGTTGCCGCCCGAGACGATCAGCAGGCCGGTGGTACCCGGTGCTTCGTCGAGCGTACCGAGCAAGGTTTCGTCGGCACAGGGGAATTCGATCAGCCTTCGCATGTGCGGACCCAGGCGGCGATGTCGTCGGCGAGGCGCTTTGCGAGGAGGCGATCATTGGCGGGCTCCGAGCGCCGCCAGAGTGGAGCGCCGGGCACATGGCGGTCGGCGGGGCGGGTGTCGCTTTCGAGGCGGACGGTGCGGCGTTGCGCGGCGATACCGGCGGTCTGCAACTCGCCGAGCAGGACCGGCGAGACCGGATTGCCGGCATAGTCGCCGCTCGCCCGGCGCAGCCGTTCGAGTTCGCGGAGCAGTTCGGGGCCGGTGCTCGGCGCCAGATGCCAGCGGCCAACCAGCATTGCGGTAGCGTCGAGCAGCGCACCGCTGCGGATGCCGATGGCGGTGGCGGGTCTGCCGATATGGCGCACTGCGGCGGCAAAGGCATCGCGCAGCGTGGCAAGGCGGACCGCATCGGTGGGGACGAGGCTTTCGCCCTGGCCGGGTAGATCGGGAAGCGCGCCTGCGATCCCCCGCTCGGCCAGCGCACGCAAGATGGCCACCACGAAGGCGCGGGTGCGATTGGCCTCCTCGAACAAGGGAAGCGCCGCGACGACGACCGAACCGGTGGCGGGACCGAAGCGAAGCATCGCCTCGCGCCCGCCGGCCCAATCATATCGATCGATCAACCGAGCGCCTTGTCGGCCGCGAAGCGGGTGAGCGCGCCGAAGCTTTCGAGCATTTCGCCATCGACTTCGTCGTCTTCGATCAGGATGCCAAGCCGGTCCTCGATCTCGGTGAGCACGCCCGCCACCGCAAGCGAATCCAGTTCGGGCAATGCACCGAACAGCGGCGTATCCTCGTGAAACGCTGTGGCGCGTTCCTCGCTCAATCCCAGCACGTCGCGGAGCACGCCGCGAACTGCTGCTTCAACCTCTGCGAACCCTTCGCGCTGCAATGCCTATCCCCTGCCAGCGATTTTTCGTTGCCCTAAGGCTTGGCGGGTGCGCTGCCAAGGCCAGGGTCCGTGCTGAATACCCGCAATGGCCGGGACGGAGCCGATTTTGGTGCACAGGGAGGAACGAGGAGGGAGCGATGCGATGTCATCGTGACCGACGAGTAACGTGGCTGTGCGCCAAAATGAGCAGGTGAAACTGCCCCCGGCAGTTTCAGTCGTGCCTGGGAGGCACGACGACCTGCTCATCCCGCCGCTTCGCGGTCGCCCGGAGACGAACGCTGGACTGCGTCAGCTCACTTGCACGGGCCATCAGCCCGCGCTGCGCGAGCTTCCTTGCCAGCGCCCGTCTCCGGGCGATCACGGCCGTTGTGGGCATTCAGCACGGACCCTAAGGTCAACCGCGATGATTGCGCTCGATCCCGTTCCTAGACCCATCGACACCCTGCCCGCGCGAGGCGCAGCCGATGCGGTGGCGCTCGAAGATCGTGCGGGAACGCTGACCTACGCCGAGTTGGAGGTGCGCGTCGGCACGATCGCACACTGGCTGACCAGGCAGGAGCTGGCCCCAGGCGATCGCGTCGCGACCTGGCTACCCAAAACGCGCACGGCGTGCCTGATGCCGCTGGCGGCGCCGCGCGCAGGAGTGGTGCATGTGCCGATCAACCCTGTGCTCAAGCGTGCGCAGGTCGCGCACATCCTGGCCGATAGTGGTGCGCGCGTGCTGGTAACCCAGGTCGCCCGGATCGCGGCGCTCGAACCCGGGGACGTGCCCGCGGATTGCCGGATCGTCGTCGAAGAAGAGCTGGTCTCGGGCGATGCGCTGCAGCCTTCGGCCGTCGATCCGGATATGCTTGCGGCGATCCTCTATACCTCAGGCTCGACCGGGCGGCCGAAAGGCGTGATGCTCAGCCACGCCAATTTGTGGCTGGGTGCCATCAGCGTAGCGCATTACCTTCATATTGGTTCTGAAGATGGCGTGCTCGGCGTGTTACCGCTCAGTTTCGACTACGGGCAGAATCAATTGTTCTCGACCTGGGCTGCGGGGGGGCGCGTGGTCCCGCTCGATTACCTCACCGCACGCGACGTGGTGAAGGCGGTCGAGCGTCATGACGTCACCAGCCTGGCCGGCGTGCCGCCGCTCTGGGTACAGCTTCTCGAAGCCGATTGGCCGGCGGAGACCGCGGCACGGCTGAAGCGGCTGACCAACTCGGGTGGGGCGCTGACGCCCCGGATGGTGCGTGGGCTCCGTGTGCAGTTTCCGCAGGCCGATCTCTATCCGATGTACGGACTTACCGAGGCATTTCGCTCGACCTTCCTCGAACCCGCGCTGGTCGATGCGCATCCCGAATCGATTGGACGGGCGATACCGTTTGCCGAGATCCTCGTGGTGCGGCCGGACGGCAGCCGTGCGGCGGCGGGCGAGGCGGGCGAACTGGTCCATGCGGGGCCGCTGGTGGCGCAGGGCTATTGGCACGATGCCGAGCGCACCGCGCAGCGCTTTCGTCCGGCGCCCGAATTCGCCACAAGCGGCAGCATGGCGGTGTGGTCGGGAGATACGGTGGTCGAGGATGCCGATGGCCTACTGCGTTTCGTCGGGCGCGACGACGAGATGATCAAGAGCGCTGGCAACCGGATCAGCCCGACCGAAATCGAGGATGCGGTGCTGAGCGGCGGCGAAGTGGTCGAGGCGGCCGCATTCGGGGTGACGGACGAGCGGCTAGGGCAGGCCATCGTGGTGGTGGCGCGCGGCGACGGCAGCCGCGAGGAAGATCTGCGCGCGCGGCTTCGGCGCGAGCTGCCGAGCTTCATGCAGCCGGCGTGCTATGAGTGGCGAGGGGCGTTGCCGCGAAATGCGAACGGCAAGCTGGATCGAGCGGCTTTGAAGGCTTCCCTAACATCCGTTCGCGCTGAGCCTGTCGAAGCGCCGCCCTTCCCCGTGAGCGGTGGACAAGAGACGAGCGGGCCTTCGACAGGCTCAGGCCGAACGGGCGGAGGCGGGTTGTGACCCCCAAGCCTTTTGGCCCTATCCCGCCTGAATTTCGCGACCTCGATGCGCTGCCCTGGCGAAACGAGGCCACGCCTGCTTACGTCTATGATCTCAGCATCGTGGCAGCGCGGATCGCGCGGTTGCGGGCGGCGCTGCCACGCCAGGTGGCGGTGCATTATGCAATCAAGGCTAACCCCTTGCCGGCCTTGCTCACGGCGATCGCGCCTTTGGTCGACGGCCTTGACGTCGCCTCGGCAGGTGAGATGGACAAGGCGCTCGACGTCATGGCGGCAGACGCGATCAGCTTCGCCGGGCCGGGCAAGCGCGACGCAGAGATCGAACTCGCGATACGCGCCGGGGTCACCCTCAATATCGAGTCCGAAGCGGAGGGGCAGCGCGCACTGGCGATCGGCGGGATGCTGGGGATGCTGCCGCGGCTAGCGGTGCGGGTCAACCCGGATTTCGAGCTGCGCGGATCAGGGATGAAGATGGGCGGGCGCGCCTCGCCCTTCGGTGTCGAGGCGGCGCATGTCGCTGGCTTGGTCAAGCGGCTGATCCTCGGCGGTGCGGAGTGGCGCGGGCTGCATATCTATGCCGGCTCGCAGTCGCTCGACACCCAGGCGGTGATCGAGACTCAGGCGGCGACAGTGATGCTCGCGGCGCGGATCGCCGAGGAAGCGCGCCGCGCGCCGCCGCTCGTCAATCTCGGCGGCGGGTTCGGGATTCCCTATTTTCCCGGAGATACGCCGCTCGACGTCGAGGCGATCGGCGCGGCTTTGGCGGGGGAGCTCGACAAGTTCGACACCCAATATGCGATCGAGCTTGGGCGTTGGCTGGTAGGCGAGGCGGGCGTGTATCTCGCCCGGGTCGTCGATCGCAAGGTAAGCCAGGGGGAGACTTTCCTGGTCGTCGACGGGGGGCTCAACCATCATCTTGCCGCTACCGGCAATTTCGGGACGGTGGTTCGCCGCAACTATCCACTTGCGGTCGCGCACCGGATGCAGGATCCCGCGGAGGAGGTTGTGACGATCGTCGGACCGCTCTGCACGCCGCTAGACCGGCTCGCCGACCGCGTGTCGCTGCCCCGAGCCGATGTGGGTGACGTCATCGCGATTTTCGCTTCCGGCGCGTACGGCGCCAGCGCGAGCCCGGCGGCGTTCCTCGGCCACCCGCCGGCGCGCGAGCTGCTGGTCGGCACGCCGGCCGGTTCGGGCAACGCCTAACGCTATCTTTACCTCTCAAGACCATAGCTGGCCCTGATCCAGGCGGGGGAGCGGCCGAGACGTTGGCCGCGCCCGACCCCGCCGGGGAGGGAGCTCGAACATGGTTTTCAAGTCGTTTGGCAGGGTTTTGGCGGGAGTTGGCGTCATTGCCGCCGCGCTTTCGGGATGCTCCGGGGGGAGCCGCCCCGAACTGCCGCCCGCAGGCAGCGTCGCGACGCGCGAGTTGCCGAGCGACGAATATGTCATCGGCCCGATGGACCAGCTCAACATCTTCGTGTGGCGCAATCCCGAGCTGTCGGCGAAGGTGCAGGTGCGCCCAGACGGCCGGATCACCACGCCGCTGATCAGTGACATGCCCGCGGTCGGCAAGACCCCGGCGATGCTCGCGGACGATCTGAAATACGCGCTCGGCGAATATATCAAGGATCCGATCGTCTCGGTGATCGTCGAGAATTTCTCGGGCACCTACAGCCAGCAGATCCGCGTGGTCGGCGCCACCGGCAAGCCGGCGTCGATCCCGTACCGCGCCAACATGACCGCGCTCGACGCGATGATCGCGGTCGGCGGGCTCGGCGAATTCGCCTCGGGCAATCGCGCGCGGCTGGTCCGCTACGACAAGGCGACCGGCAAGCAGCGCGAGTACAAGGTGCGCCTCGGCGACCTGCTCAAGAATGGCGACATTTCGGCGAACGTCCGGCTCGAGCCCGGCGATGTGCTGATCGTCCCCGAGAGCATGTTCTGAGGTCGACGGCAGATGAATAGCCTTTTCGACGAAGTGCGCGCGGCGCTCCACGCGATCTGGATGCGGCGTTGGATCGCGCTCGCCGTCGCTTGGGCATTGTGTCTCGCAGGCTGGTTCGTCGTGTCGCGCATGCCGAACAGCTACGAATCGCATGCGCGGGTCTTCGTCCAGCTCCGCCAGATCCTGCCCGATGGCAGCGCGGCGGCACAGCAGCAGCGCGACATCGATCGCATCCGCCAGACGCTGACCTCGACGGTCAACTTGGAAAAGGTGGTGCGCGGCACCGATCTCTCGAAGACCGCGTCGAGCGACCGTGAGATCTCGGAGCGCGCGGCAGGGCTGCGCACCGCGATCAAGCTGACCGCGCAGCAGGACAATTTGTTCGAGATCGTCGTGACCGCCTCGAGCGGCAAGCTCGCGCAGCAGATCGCCCAGAAAGTGATCGACATCTTCGTCGAGGAGAACCTCGCCGATGGCCGCGACGCGAACGGGCAGTCGCTGCGCTTCCTCGACCAGCAGCTCGAAGTGCGCCAGAAGGCGCTGCAGGAGGCCGAGGCCAAGAAAGCCGATTTCCAGGCGCGCTATCTGGGGTCGCTGCCCGGCACCGGTTCGCTCAACGACCGGATGAGCGCGGCGCGCACCCAGCTGGCGCAGGTCCAGTCGGACCTCGCCGCGGCACAGGGCGGATTGAACGCCGTTAGCGGTCAGATGGCCGGGACGCCGATGAACACCGCAGGGCAGGGCGCGGTCACCGGCCCCGCGCGCGCGCGGCTCGCGGCGATTCAGGGCCAGCTGGCCGAGGGCCGCAGCCGCGGCTGGACCGACAGCCATCCCGACATGATCGCGCTGCGCAGCCAGCTCGCCCAGGCACAGGCCGCCGCGCGGGCCGAGCCGGTGGTCAGCGGGGCCGCGGGCGCTTCGAACCCGCTCTATCTGAGCCTCCAGTCGATGCGCGCCGACAAGGCGGCGACCGTCGCCGCGCTCACCCAGCGCAAGGATCAGATCGAAAGCGACATCGCCCAGTTCGAGGGCAAGATGGCCCAGGCGCCCGGCGTCGCCGCCGAGCAGGGCGAGATCGACCGCGAATATCAGGTCCTCAAGGACCAATATGACAAACTGCTCTCGGATCGCGAGCAGATACGCATCAGCAGCCAGGCGCAGAGCGAGATGGATGCGGTCAAGTTCAATGTCGTCGACCCGCCGACGCTGCCGCGCGCGCCGACCAAGCCCAATCGGCCGTTGCTGCTTGCGGCGGTGCTGATCGCCGGTCTCGGCGCCGGTGTCGCCACTGCGTTCGGGCTCGACAAATTGACCACGACCTTCCCGACCGCGTCCCGGCTCGAAAAGGTCAGCGGTATGCCGGTGATCGGCTCGATCTCCGAGGTGCTGAGCGCGGCGCAGATCGAAATCCGCCGTCGCAAGCTGTTGCTGTTCGCGGGCGCCTCGGCGGCCTTGGCGGTGGCTTTCGTCGGGCTGCTCGGGCTCGAGTTCGCGCAGCGCGGCATGGGGGCCTGAGATGAACGACGAGACTCCCCGGCGCCTGCGCGGCTCGCTGCTCGAACGGGCAGCCGAGCAATATGGCTATCTGCGTCCGCTCACGCCGCCGGCCGCGCCGCTCACCACGGTCGAAGACGAAGAGCCGCTGACGCTCAGCGAACTCGCGCCCGCCGAGCCGGCGCCCGAGCCGATCGCTGTCGAGGCGCCTGCGCCGGAGCCGGTGCGCCGTCCCGAGCCACAGCCCGCGGGCGCCGGTCGCCAGCAGGCAGCGATCGACCGTATCGCGCTGCGCGAAGGCGGGATGCTCGTTCCCGGCGACCGCGTCACCGCGATGGCGGAGGAATTCCGCATGGTGAAGCGCCAGCTGCTGCTCACCGCACGGACCGTGGCCGCGCAGGACGGCGCCAAGGCAGCCGACCGCGCGCGGATGATCCTGGTCTGTTCGGCGCAGCCCGACGAGGGCAAGACCTTCTGCGCGATCAACCTCGCGCTTTCGATGGCCGCCGAGAAGGACGTCGAGATCCTCCTCGTCGATGCCGATTTCGGCAAACCCGACGTCCTCGACCGCCTCGGCCTGCCCGACGGGCCCGGCCTGCTCGACGCGCTTGCTGGCGCGGTCGACGTCGAGGACTGCATCATCGAGACCGACGTGCCGCAGCTTTCGGTGTTGCCCGCGGGCACGCGCACCAACGGCGATACCGAATTGCTGGCGAGCGAACGCGCCCGCCGGCTCCTTGACGGGCTGGCCAAGGCCAATCCGCGCCGCATCGTGATCTTCGATTCGCCGCCCGCGCTTGCCGCCTCGCCCGCCTCGGTGCTCGCCACGCATGCCGGGCAGGCGATGCTCGTCGTCCGCGCTGACCGCACCAGCGAGAGCGACCTGCGCGAAGCGGTCAACACGCTCGACGGCTGCGAGCACATCCAGTTGCTGCTCAACTCGGTTTCGTTCCAGCCCGGCGGACGCCGGTTCGGGAACTATTATGGGGAGGCGGGTGAATGACCCGGCTTGTTCTGATCGCGACGGCTGCTCTGGTGTGCACGGCGCTGCCGGCGCATGCCCAACGCACGCGGGTGTCGCCCTATATCGAAGCGAGCCAGGTGCTCATCTCCGACCTCAACAATGGCGGCGACCTGCTCACCTATTCGACGCTCGGCGCCGGGATCGACGCGCAGGCAACCAGCCGCCGTGTCGAGGTGCAGGTCAGCTACCGCTACGAGCGTCGCTTCTCCTACGACCGCGACCTTGCCGACGATTCGACGCATAGCGGCCTCGCCCAGGTCCGCGCCCGGATCACCCCGGAGCTGACGCTCGAGGGCGGGGCGATCGCCGCGCGCAGCCGTTCGGACATTCGCGGCGATTCGCTCGCGACGTCGCAGGGCAACGTCCGCAACAGCAGCCAGGTCTTCTCGGCCTATGCCGGTCCCAATCTCGCGACCCATGTCGGCGCGGTGTTCGCCAACGCCGCCTATCGCTTCGGCTATACCAAGGTCGAGGCGCCGAACGCTGGCACCGGCGTCGCTCCCGGCCAGCCGCCGCTCGACCGCTATGACGATTCGACCGTGCATGTTGCGACTGCCAGCGTCGGGGTGAAATCGGGCCAGGGGCTGCCGGTCGGCGTCACCGCGAGCGGATCGTTCACCCGAGAGGACGCCGGCCAACTCGACCAGAGCTTCGAAGGCAAGTTCGGCCGCGGCGACGTTGTGCTCCCCGTCGGCCGCACCGTCGCGTTGACTGCCGGCGTCGGTTACGAGAAGATCGAGATCAGCCAGCGCGACGCGCTGCTGAGCAACGGCGTGCCGGTGATCGACCGCAATGGCCGCTTCGTCACCGATCCCGCCTCGCCGCGCCGGATCGCATATAATTTCGACGGCACTTTCTGGGATGCAGGCGTGATCTGGCGCCCGAGCCGCCGCACCTTCCTCGAGGCACGCGCTGGACGCCGCTACGGCTCGATGAGCTATACCGGTTCGGCGAGCTATCAGATCGGCCCGGGCAGCGGCGTGCAGATCGGTGTATATGACAGCGTCGAGACCTTCGGGCAGGAACTCAACGGCCAGCTCACCAAGCTGCCGACGGCGTTCCTCACTACCACCGATCCGTTCGGGAACCAGTTCGGCGGCTGCATCTACGGCACCACCGGCGCCGCGGCGGGCGGCTGCCTCAATCAGGTGTTCTCGTCGACCGTCACCTCGGCCTATCGTGCGCGCGGCGTCGCCGGCGTGGCGGTGCTCAATCGCAACGGCACGCAGATCGGCGTGGGCGGCGGCTATGCGCGCCGCACTTTCCTGACGCCGCAGAGCGTCGGCGGGGTGAGCATCGACGGCACGTCGGACGAGAGCGTCTATGCGCAAATGTTCGCGGCGAGCGGCGTCGGCCGCAACGGATCGATCAGCACCAGCGTGTTCGGCAGCTATAGCGACAGCGACCTCGCCGAGGGGCAGGGCGTCTTCGGCTATGGCGCCAACACCGCATACACGCATATGTTCGGACCGCTCAGCGCGACTGCGTCGCTCGGGCTGTTCGGTTTCGACAGGGAAGGCGACAACAATGCTTCCGCGCAGGCGCAGGCATTGGTGGGCCTCCGTTACGGCTTCTAGGACCGAGACAATGCACGACGATCATTACGGCCTGACCGGCCGGCCGTTCCAGCTCACGCCGGACCCGCGCTTCTGGTTCGACACGGCGACGCATCGCAAGGCAATGGCCTATCTCGGCTATGGCCTGAGCCAGGGCGAGGGCTTCGTGGTGATCACCGGCGATCCCGGCGTCGGCAAGACCACGCTGATGGGGCATTTGCTCGGCGAGATCGACGAGCAGCGGCTCAACGTCATCAAGATCGTCTCGACTCAGCTGCGGCCCGAGGACCTGCTCCAGACCGTCTGCGCCGGGCTCGAGATCGACGCGACCGGGGCGAGCAAGTCGGCGATGCTCGCCGCGATCGAGCACGGCCTGCACGCGGTCGCGCGCGACGGGCGCCGCACGCTGCTGATCATCGACGAGGCGCAGGCGCTGCCGGCGGAGAGCCTGGAAGAGTTGCGCATGCTCTCCAATTTCCAGGCGGGCGGCTATCCGCTGCTCCAGATCTTCCTGCTCGGCCAGCCCGAGTTCCGGCTGACCTTGCAGGACGGCAAGCTCGAGCAATTGCGCCAACGCGTGATCGCGATGCACCATCTCGCACCGATGGATGCCAATGAGCTCGAACCCTATCTGCTCCACCGCCTGTCGCTGGTCGGCTGGCGCGGCAAGCCGCGCTTCACCAACGATGCGCTGACCGCGATGCACCGCTGGTCGGGCGGGATCCCGCGCCGGGTCAACCAGCTTGCGGGGCGCGTGCTGCTGTACGGTTCGATCGAGCATCTCGATACGTTCGGCGCGCCCGAGCTCGCGACGGTGATCGCCGATCTCGAAAACGATTCGGGGCCGATCCCGGCCAAGCGCAGCCTCACGCCGGTCGAGACGATCGAGCCGCTGGAGTTGCGCGACATCGCGCCGATGTCGATGGGCACGCCGACGCCGTCTGCGCCGATCGAGGCACTGCCGCTTCGTTCGGAGAATGTGGCCGAGGCGGCTGCGCCTGTCACGGATGCGGCGATCGACATTCGCATCGCCGCGCTCGAGCAGCAGATCCAGGAGCAGGATGCGGCGCTGCGCCGAGTGCTGACCCTGCTCGTCGACTGGGTCGAGAGCGGCGACAATGACCGCCGGCCAGACCTTTCGAGCCTGCGCGGGCACGCGGCCTGAGGCGATGCTCGTCAATGGCCTTTCGGTAGATGTCGAAGACTGGTTCCAGGTCGGCGCGTTCGAGAACACGATAGCGCGCGACGATTGGGACCGGCTCGAGCACCGCGTCGAGGCCAATACCGATCGCGTGCTGGCGCTGTTCGCCGGCGCTGGGGTCCACGCGACCTTCTTCACGCTCGGCTGGGTAGCGAAGCGCTATCCCGCGCTGATCCGCCGGATCGCCGCGGCGGGGCACGAAGTCGCCAGTCACGGCTGGGCACACCAGCGCGTATTCACGATGGACGCCAAGGCATTCCGCGCCGATCTCGCCAACGCGCGTGCGGCGCTGGAAGACGCCTGTGGCGCGCCCGTGACCGGCTATCGCGCACCGAGCTTCTCGATCGACGCCCGCACGCCCTGGGCGCATGCCGAATTGGCTGAGGCAGGATATACCTACTCGTCGAGCATCGCACCGATCCGGCACGACCATTATGGCTGGCCCGACGCGCCGCGCGCGCCGTTCCGGCCGATCGCCGATTCCGCACTGATCGAACTGCCGATCACGATCGCTAGGGTGGCGGGGCGCGAGATCACCGCAGGGGGCGGGTTCTTCCGGCTGCTGCCAAACGGGGTGACCGATCGCGCGGTGCAGGGTGCCAATGCCGCGGGAACGCCGGCGATGTTCTATTTCCACCCCTGGGAAGTCGATCCCGGCCAGCCGCGGGTTGTAGGCGCGCCGCTCAAGTCGAAGCTTCGCCATTATACCCGATTGGGCGCGATGGCGGGCAAACTAGAACGGCTGATCGCGCGCCATGCCTGGGGGCGGGTCGACGCGATCGCCGCGCGCGAGGCGGAGCGGCTGCAGTGAACGCGCCGCTGCTTGCGCGGCCCTTGGCCTTGCGCGTCGCCGATCTCGGCGATGCGAATGAGCGGGCGCGGATCGCCGGCTGGGTCGATGCCCACCCTGAAGGAACGCCGTTCCACCTGCCCGCGTGGAGCTTGGCGGTGGCGCGCGGGTGTCGACAGAAGAGCCATTATCTGCTCGCCGAGCGCGGCACCGGTGACATTGCCGGCGTGCTGCCGCTGACCGAGGTGCATTCGCCGCTGTTCGGGCGGGCGCTGGTCTCCGCCGGGTTCGGCGTCGGCGGCGGGATCCTCGCCGAGACTGCAGGCGCCGCCGCGGTTCTGGGCGAGGCGGCGTGGACGCTGGCGGGACGGCTGAGCTGCCCGACGGTCGAGCTGCGCGGCGGGGCCGATCCGGGGGCAGGGTGGCAAACCGACGATACGACGTATCTGGGCTTCGCGCGCGACCTGGCGGCTGATGACGAGGCCGAATTGCTCGCGATCCCACGCAAGCAGCGCGCCGAGGTGCGGCGCGCGCTCGGTAACGATCTGGAGATCGATGCGGGCAGCGCCGACGCGGCGGCGCACTACGCCGTTTATGCCGAATCGGTGCGCAATCTCGGCACGCCGGTGTTTCCGCGCGCCTTGTTCGCTGAGGTGTCGCGCGAGTTCGGCGACGCGGCGGACCTCCTCACCGTGCGGCACCGCGCAGACGCCGTGGCGAGCGTGCTCAGCCTGTACTGGCGCGGCACCGTCTATCCCTATTGGGGCGGCGGGACCGAGGTTGCGCGCGGGCTGCGCGCCAATGACGCGATGTACTTTGCGCTGATGCGGCATGCGCGCGCGCGCGGCTGCACGCGGTTTGATTTCGGTCGGTCCAAGGCGGGGACCGGTGCGGCGGCGTTCAAGAAGAATTGGGGATTCGAGCCGCGGCCGCTCCGCTATTTCACGCGCGCACCCGAGGGCGTGGCGGCGCGCAAGATCAATCCGCTCGATCCCAAATTCAGCCTGCAGGTACGCGCCTGGAAGCGCATGCCTTTATGGGCGGCGAACCGGCTCGGCCCGTGGATTGCGCGCGGACTGGGCTGATGGGCGACCTTCTCTTCCTCGCACACCGCGTGCCCTATCCGCCCGACCGCGGCGACAAGATCCGCAGCTATCATCTGCTGCGGCATCTCGCGGCGCGGGGACGCGTGCATTTGGCGGCGTTTGCCGACGATCCGCGCGACTTGGACCGGCCCGAGCTGGCCGCGCTGACCGGCAGCTGCGCGATCGTCCGGCGCTCCAAATCGCAGGCTGTCGCCGGATTGCAGGCGCTGGCTTCAGGCAGGCCGCTTTCGCTGGCCGCCTTCGACGACGCCCGAATGCGCCGCGCGGTCGAGGACGTGCTGGCGCGCGAGGATATCGACACGATCTTCGTCTTCTCCGGCCAGATGGCGCAATATCTGCCGGCTGCGCCCCGCGCCCGGGTGATCATGGACTTTGTCGACATGGATTCGGCCAAGTTCACTGCCTATGCCGAGACGGCGAGCGCGCCGATGCGCTGGGTGATGCGGCGCGAGGCGCGGTTGCTCGAAGCGTTTGAACGTGAGGTCGCAGCGCGCGTCGACGCCAGCCTATTCGTCAGCGAGGCCGAGGCAGGGCTTTTTCGCACCAGGACTGGCGCCGCGCGTGTCCACGCGATCGAGAACGGCATCGACACGACGCTCTTCGATCCGGCGGCGGCGTTCGCATCGGTCGACGCCGGGCCTACCGCGATCGTGTTCACCGGGCAGATGGACTATCGACCAAATGTGGACGCGGTGACTTGGTTCGCCGAGGATATCCTGCCGCGGGTGCGCGCGGCACATCCCGAGGCGCGTTTCGCGATCGTCGGGCGCAATCCGGGCGAGGCGGTAAGGGCGCTCGCGCGGCAACCGGGGGTGACCGTCACCGGCGAGGTCGCCGATGTCCGCGGCTGGCTGGCGGCGGCGGCGGTGGTGGTGGCGCCGCTCAAGCTCGCGCGGGGGGTGCAGAACAAGGTGCTCGAAGCAATGGCGATGGCCCGGCCTGTGGTCGCGTCGAGCGCCGCGGCGGAGGGCGTCGAGCATAATAAGACGATCGCAATCGGGGCGACCGCGGCGGACATGGTAGAGGCTGTGACGCGGATGCTAGCCGACCGCGCACATGCCGCGGAGCTTGGCCGTCTCGCGCGTGCGCAGGTGCTCGCGCGTTATGGCTGGGATGCCCGGCTCGCGCCGCTCGGTGCGCTGCTGGGGCAGCCGGCGATGCTGGGGCAGGCGGCATGACCGTCGCGGTGCCGCACGACGATTTCGCTCCGGCCAGAACGGGCATCGATGCACGCTGGCAGCAGCATGCGGCGATCCTCGCGGCGGGCTGGGCGGCATTGCTGGTGCTGTTTCGTAGAGATGCGCTCGACCTCGCGGCAATCTACTGGACCAACACCACTTTCGGGCATTGCCTGTTCATCGCGCCGGTGATCGGCTGGCTGGTCTGGCAGCGGCGGCAGGGACTGGCGCTGGTGCGGCCGCAGGGCTGGTGGCCGGGGCTCGCCTTGGTTGCGGCGGGCGGGCTCGGCTGGCTGCTCGGCGATGCGGCGGGAGTGGCGTTGTTCCGCCACGCCGGGCTGGTGCTGATGCTCCAGGGCATGACGGTGAGCGTGCTCGGCCCGAATGTGAGCCGGGCCTTGCTGTTCCCGATCGCCTATATGGCGTTCCTCGTGCCGTTCGGCGACTTCCTCGAAGGGCCGCTGCAGACGATCACCGTCGCGATGGTGATGCCCCTGCTCCATCTGTTCGGCGTGCCCGCCTGGGTCGACGGGGTGCTGATCACCACATCGAACGGGTATTTCGAAGTCGCCGAGGCATGTTCGGGCGCCAAGTTCGTGATTGCGATGATCGCGTTCGGGGTGCTCGTTGCCAACGTGTGTTACGTCTCGTGGACACGCCGTGCGGCATTCCTCGCGATGGCAGCGATCGTCCCCGTGTTCGCCAACGGTGTGCGCGCGTTCGGGACGATCTATGCGGCGTGGTGGACCTCGGTCGAGGCCGCCACCGGCATGGACCATATCGTCTATGGCTGGGTGTTCTTCGCACTGGTGATGGCGGCGGTGCTGGCGATCGGCTGGAAATGGTTCGACCGCGATCCCGATGCCGCTTGGTTCGACCCGCTGCAGCTGCGAGCGCCGGTGCGCGCGGGCGGCGCGGCGGGAGTCATCGCCTTGCTCGCCCTGACGATCGCGAGCC
Source organism: Sphingomonas sp. FW306-1B-B10E (assembly GCF_058782005.1). Taxonomy (NCBI): domain Bacteria; kingdom Pseudomonadati; phylum Pseudomonadota; class Alphaproteobacteria; order Sphingomonadales; family Sphingomonadaceae; genus Sphingomonas; species Sphingomonas sp. FW306-1B-B10E. The sequence goes on along the minus strand of NZ_JBYSXG010000002.1, from coordinate 48,525 downwards.
TGTTCCTCGGCTGGGCGAATCATGTCGCGGCGCTCGCGGAGGTACTTCCGGCCGAAGTCGCGCTGCCGGAGGTTCCCGGCTGGCATCGCATCGGCGCGAGCCGGATCGCCTGGTCGCCCAATTTCCCGGGGGCCGACCATCTCGCGATCGAGCATTATGCCGACGCGCAAGGCAGGCGTGTCGACCTTGCCGTGGCGGTCTATGCCAGCCAGCGCGAGGGAAAGGAGCTGGTCGGCTTTGGGATTGGCGCGGTTCGCGAGAACGACCGCTGGGTGCGCATCGCCGACCTTCCCGATCTATCGGGCGGGCACGCGCTGCGCATGACCGGTCCCGGGCGGGTGGAACGTGTGACGGTTAGTTGGTACCGGGTCGGCGATACGCTGACCGGGAGCGACAGACGCGTGAAGTTCGAGACGTTGAAGACCAAGCTGCTGGGTGGGAACCAGGCCGCCGTCGCGGTGCTGCTGTCGGCCGAGCAGGGGCAGGACCAGGCCGCCGAGGTGGCGATCACGGACTTCCTCGGCGCGCTCGGTCCCGTGGACACGTTCGCCGACCGCCTGGCCGGCCGCTAATGTGCGGCATTGCGGGGCTCTATTATCCCGCCATCGCGAAACCCGTCGATCCGGCACGTATCGTCCAGATGCGCGACGCGCTGGCGCATCGCGGGCCGGACGGAGCAGGCGTGTGGACCGCGCCGGGGGTCGGGCTCGGCCATCGCCGGCTGTCGATCATCGATCTCGAAGGCGGCGTCCAGCCGATGGCGACGTCAGACCAGAGTGTTGTGGTCACCTTCAACGGCGAGATCTACAATTTCCGCGAGGTGCGTGCCGAGCTGGAACTAAAGGGCGCGCGATTCCGGACCGAGAGCGACACCGAAGTGTTGCTCCACGGCTGGCGCGCCTGGGGGCCGGCGATGCTCGCCAAGCTCAACGGCATGTTCGCATTCGCGCTTTACGACGCCGAGAAGCAGAGCCTGTTTCTCGCGCGCGACCGTTTCGGAGTGAAGCCCCTGGTCTATACCAAGCTTGCCGATGGCGGCGTGGCGTTCGCTTCCGAGCTAAAGGGCCTGCTCGCGCATCCGATGTTCCGGCGGCGGCCCGATTTCCGCGCGGTCGAGGATTATATGGGACTCGGCTACGTCCCCGACGATGCCTCGCTGCTGGTGGGGGTCAAGAAGCTCCCTGCCGGACATTATCTTCTGCTCCAGCGCGGCAAGCGCATGCCGCAGCCGGTGCGCTGGTGGGACCTCGACTTCTCGAACCGGGCGAGCGGCAAGACCCGCGACCTCGAGGCGGAGCTGATCGAGCGGATGCGCGGGGCGGTGCGCGCGCGGATGATCGCCGATGTGCCGCTGGGGGCGTTCCTCTCGGGCGGAGTCGACAGCAGCGCGGTGGTCGCCCTGATGGCCGAGGCAAGCAAGGCCGCGGTCAAGACCTGCACGATTGGCTTCGACGAAGCAGGGCATGACGAGACCGGCCATGCGGCCTTGGTTGCCGAGCGCTTCGCGACGGCGCACAGCACGCGGCGGGTGAGCGCCGACGATTTCGTGTTGATCGATACGCTGGTGGCCGCCTTCGACGAGCCGTTCGCCGACGCGTCGGCGCTTCCCACCTACCGGGTATGCGAGCTGGCGCGGGAGAGCGTGACCGTCGCTTTGTCGGGCGATGGCGCGGACGAGACGCTGGCGGGATATCGGCGCTACAAGTTCTTTGCGGCCGAAGAGCGGGTGCGCGGGCTGCTGCCCGAAAAGGCCCGCGCCAATCTGTTCGGCACGCTCGGGCGGATCTACCCGAAGGCCGATTGGGCGCCGCGGGCGTTCCGCGCCAAGACGACCCTGCTCGCGCTCGCCGAGAATGGCGAGTTCGCCTATCCCAAGGCGGTGGGCGTGACGCCGCCCGAACTGCGCGACCGGCTGTACACCAGCGCGGCGAAACATACGCTCGCCGGGCACAGCGCCGAGCAGCGCTATGTCGAGGCGATGCGGCGGGCGCCGGCGCGCGACGGGCTCGACCGTGCCCAATATGCCGATATCCAGCACTGGCTGCCCGGAGATATCCTCACCAAGGTCGACCGGACCAGCATGGCGGTGAGCCTCGAGGCGCGCGAGCCTCTGCTCGACTACAAGCTCGTCGAATTCGCCGCGACCTTGCCTCCGGCGCTCAGGATCAAGGCGGGGCAGGGCAAATGGCTGATGAAGAAGGCGCTCGAGCCTTATCTGCCGAAGGAGATCCTGTACCGGCCGAAGATGGGATTCGTCACGCCCATCAGCGCCTGGTTCCGCGCTGCGCTCGCCGACGAGGCCGCGGCACTGGCGCGCTCGCGTGTGCTGGCCGGGACCGGCTGGTTCGAGCCGTCAGCGATCGAGACGCTCGCCGCCGAACACAAATCCAGGCGGGGCGAGCATGGCCGGACGTTGTGGCAATTGCTGATGCTCGAGCGCAGCCTGGAGCGGCTGTTCGGCTAGGGCTGCGATCGCGCCCCAGTCGTCACCTCGACCTCGTGGCGGGGTCCACAGGCGGCTGGCGAGCAGCTCGAACCGTTGCTGCCCGAACGGCGCGGTGGACCCCCGGAACGAGGCCGGGGTAACGGAAGTGTTGCGGGTAAGAGTTGGGCATGGGATGGATGAGGCCATGCCTGCCGCCAGCCCCAATCGCGACTATGCCTTTGGTCTCGCGCGTGCGTTCGGCGGGGCGATCATCTTCGCCTTGCCGCTGCTGATGACGATGGAGATGTGGTCGATCGGGCTCTATGTCGATCCGCTTCGGCTGCTGCTGTTCATAGCGGCGAATTTCGTGGTGCTGGTCATTCTGTCGCGCTTCGGCGGGTTCGAACGGACCGCGACCGTGCGCGAGGACTTTTTCGACGCGCTCGCCGCTTATGCCGTCGGCATGGCCGCGTCGACGGCGATCCTCGCGCTGTTCGGCCTGCTCCCGGCGGACATGCCGCTCGACGAATTGACGGGGATGGTGGCGATCCAGGCGGTCCCGGCTAGCTTCGGCGCGATGATCGCACGCAAGCAGCTAACCGGAGGCGATCCCGAGGAAGACGATGACGAGGAGAAGGCGGCCCGCTCGGCGGGCTATGTCGGGCAGCTCTTCCTGATGCTGGCCGGCGCGCTGTTCCTCGCCTTCAACGTCGCGCCGACCGAGGAGATGGTGCTGATCGGCTACAAGATGAGCGCGTGGCACAGTCTCGCGCTGATGCTCGCATCGCTGCTTCTGCTTCACGTGCTGGTGTTCCAGGTCGGATTTGCGGGACAGGAGGAGCCCGAAGGCTATGGCCTTGTACGGCGCTTCCTGGTCTTCACCGTGCCCGGCTACGCCATCGCGCTGGCTGTGAGCTTCTACGTGCTGTGGACCTTCGGCCGGACCGACGGGAATTCGATCTCGGCCGTGGCGGAGACCCTGGTGGTGCTGGGCTTTCCCGCGGCGATCGGCGCCGCGATCGCGCGGCTGGTGGTGTAGGGGAGGGGCCATGGCATCGGACAAGAAGCGCGCCGAGATGCCGGCGCTCGAATGGATCGCGGCCGGGCTGGGACTGGCCGCGATGCTGTTCGTTGCGGCGGTGATCGGGCGCGAGGGGCTGGCCGGCGAGACCAAGCAATTGCCGTCGCTCGAAGTCCATGCGACGCGCGTCGTCCCCAATGCCGCGGGGTTCGTCGTCGAGTTCGAAGTGGTCAACCACGCAAGCGGCACCGCCGCCGCGGTCGAGATCGAGGGCACGCTCCGCGCCGGGGCGAGCCCCAGCGAGACGAGCAATGCGACGCTCGATTATGTCGCCGGCAATGCGCGCACCAAAGGCGGCCTGTTCTTCCGCCACGACCCGCGCGGCGCCACTCTCGAACTCAGGGCGCTGGGGTTCCAGACGCCCTGAGCAACCCTCAGTGCAGCAGCGCGATTCCGGCGTGGAGCGTCAGCGCGACCAACGCGAAGGTCGACAGCACGAACAGGCCGAAGCGCACCGCGACCCTGTTGAACGTCGCCTGGACCAGGCTGTGGAGGATGCGAAGGCCGACATAGACCCAGGCGATCCACGCGTTGATCCCGTTGCCCTGGCCGAGCAGTGCGAGCGCAAGGCAGATCGCATAGAACAGCGTCGGCTGTTCCATCAGGTGCATATAGTTGTGCGCTTTCCACTGCACCTGCGGCGGCAGCACCTTGTCGGCGTCGCTGGCCTTGGTCCCGACCAGCTTGGAAAGATCGACGTCCGCCGCTCGCATCGCAGGCAAGCGAGTCACCAGCACCCATAACAGCATGACCAGCGACCAGGCGACGAGCGCGACGACGGGCGCGAGGATCTGGCTGTGCATTTCGGCTCCCCTCCGAATGTTCCGCGAAGGCTATGCTCTCAATGTTTTGCCGTCCAGCGCGCGAAGACGTCGGGCCACAGACGGCCGGGCGAATCCTTGGGCAGATGCAGCGCGCCGAAGCCGTGCCCGCCCTTTTCGAAAAGATGCGCCTCGACCGGTACGTTGTGCGTGCGGCACGCGTCGATCATCGCGAGGCTCTGCTGGATCGGGACGGTGCCATCGTCGATCGCGTGGACGAGAAAAATCGGCGGCGTCTGCGGGGTGACGCGCGTCAGCGGCGTATAGCGTGCAATGGTCTCGGCATCGGCAGATTCGCCCCACAGCCCGTTGCTCTTGCGAGCCTCGAACCCCGCCGAGTGGAACGAGACGGCGGGATAGACGAGCCCGGCATAGCTCGGCCGCGCCGGCAGCGCGTCGGCGGCGTCGAGCGGGGCGTAGACCTTGTCGTCGTGACCCACGGCGAGCGATCCGCCGAGATGGCCGCCGGCGGAGAAGCCGACCAGTCCGAGCTTCGCGGGATCGATGCGGTATTTTGCCGCATTGGCGCGGATCAGGCGCATCGCGCGCTGGGCGTCCTGGAGCGGCACGTCGGCGCGGTTGGCCCAGCCCTCGCCGGGCAGGCGATAGGCGAGGACGAAGACGGTGATGCCCTGCGGAGTCAGCGCCTTGGCGACGTCGACGCCCTCATTCTCGACCGACACGAAGCCGTAGCCGCCGCCGGGGATCGAGAGCACGGCGCGGCCATCGGGCTTGGCAGGCCGATAGACCCCGACCATCGGCTCGGACACGCCGCGCAGCCAGAGCTCCTGGAAGCTGCCGTTGACGGTGAAGTTGTTGGCGGGAAGTGGGGAGGGCGCGCCGGGGGGCGAACCAGGCCACAGCTTGAAATGCTCCTTTGGCGGCCAGGCGGCAGTGCCGGTGCCGAGAACATAGGGGCGAGCGTCTTGCGCGCGTGCGGCGGGCACGAGCGCGAGGCTTGCAGCCGCGCCTCCGATCAGCGTCCGGCGGTCGATCGGCATCGGCATCTAATCCCCTCCTCATTCCCCGCGCGATTGACCTACAACTCGATAGGATTCGCTTCCGCTAACTTCGCATTTTGCACGTGAATCGTGAAATTCCGTTTCCGGTTTCGGAAACTTTATGTCGTCATGAGGCCGAACAGCTTCCAACAATCCTCTCAAAATGCCGACCGAGCCTAGCGAATTACGGTCGTGTAGGACAGCCGGCTTGAAGCGGCGCCAGCGCGGTCAGGCAGCTAGCGTTCGTCAAAGGCGCCGCGCGCAGCTTCGATCCGCTCGATATTGGCTTCCGCCCATAGCCATACGCTGCAGAACGCCGCGCCGAGGCTCTCGCCGAGATCGGTGAGGCGATAGTCGACGCGCGGGGGGATCACCGGATGCACCGTGCGATCGACCAATCCGTCGCGCTCCATCTGGCGCAGCGTCTGGGTGAGCATCTTCTGGCTGATCCCCGGTACCAATTTGCCGACCTGGGTGAAGCGCAGGTGCTCATGCTCGGCGAGCACTTCGAGGATTAGCATCGTCCATTTGTCGGCGACCCGGCCGATCACGTCGGTGACCAGCGCGTCGACGCGGGGATCGACTGTGTCGGGCCAGGGTTTCTTCCGCGTGGGCGCGAGCGGCGCGGGCTTGGCCAAGTCACTCTCCAAAAGGTGCGTATAAATCTTTTCGGTGCCTTCTTACGATTTGAGAGTGTCGATGTAAATCAACCGAAGCAATCAAGGAGCATCCGATGAAGACCAGCGGCAACACGATCTTGATCACCGGCGGCGGATCGGGGATCGGCGAGGCGCTCGCGCACCGCTTCCACGACCAGGGCAATACAGTGATCGTCGCCGGACGGCGGCAGGACGCGCTCGACAAGGCGTGCGCGGGTCGCGCGAACCTGCATGGCCTGACGCTCGACATCGACAGCGCCGAAGACGTGAAGGACTTCGCCGCGCGCGCGATCGCGGCATATCCCGCCCTCAACGTCGTGATCCACAGCGCCGGCATCATGCGCTTCGAGGAAATCGATCGCGAGCGCGACCTGACCGACGCCGAGGCGACGATCGCGACCAACCTGCTCGGCCCGATCCGGCTTACCGACGCGCTGATCGACCATTTGGTGCAGCAGGACGGCGCGGCGATCGTCACGGTGACGTCGGGACTTGCCTTCGTGCCGCTGCTCACCACGCCGACCTACAATGCGACCAAGGCGGCGATCCACAGCTACACCGTGTCGCTGCGCGAGGTGCTGAAGGGCAGGGTCGAAGTGATCGAGCTGGCGCCGCCTGCGGTCCAGACCGGGCTGACCCCGGGGCAGGAGAACCGTCCGGGCTACCAGCCGCTCGACGAATTCGCCGATGAAGTGCTCGCCTTGTTCAACCAGCAGCCGACGCCGCCTGAGATCCTGGTCGAGCGCGTGAAGTTCCTGCGCAATGCCGAGGCGGAAGGCCGCTTCGATGCCACGGTCAAACAGCTCAACGACTTCGCGCGCCAGGCGCGTCACGGCTAACGGAGGACCGGATTATGCCATTCGCCAATTTCAAACTTCCGCAAGCCGCGCTCTCGCGCGCGCAGAAAGAAGAGCTGGCCCACCGCACCACCGCCATGCTCGTCGACTATTTCGGCGAGGGCGCGCGGGCGCACACGATGGTGCTGATCGAAGACGTGCCCGACGGCGGCTATGCGCGGGCGGACGAGGTGTTCGTCGTGCCCGCGGAATGGCGCGCGAAGGACTAGGCCGTAGACTCATAAATTGCAGACCGGCAGGAATCGCCCCGATTGCCGACGCCTTCTTCAAGCCCTCTCCCGCTTTCGCGGGAGAGGGTTGGGTGAGGGTCTTCTTCTTTTGCCTCGTCAGCCTAGCCGATCCGCGTTTAGCGCTGCCATGACCGCTTCCAGCACGCCGTCGAGATTCTCCAGAACCTCATTGTTCCAGAAGCGCAGGACCCGATAGCCTCGGCTCTCCAGAAACTGGGTACGTCGGGCATCGACATCGACATCATGCTGGCTGCCGTCCACCTCAACGATGAGCTGCGCCTCCACACATAGGAAGTCGACGACGAAAGGCTCGATCGTGGCTTGGAAGCGGAACTTGTATCCGAGGAGTCGCCGGTTGCGCAGCGAGCCCCAGAGCAGGCGCTCCGCATCGCTCGCGTCCTTGCGGAGCTGCGACGCATGACGACTCGTCTGCCTGCGGACGGGAGTGCGCATGTTACATGAAGTAAAAGAAAGAAGACCCTCACCCAACCCTCTCCCGCGAAAGCGGGAGAGGGCTGGAAGGCAGCCAACCACCCCGATCTCGAACGTTCGGTCCTCGCGCTGAAAGCGGCCGTTTATGGGTTCACGACCTAGCGTCCCAGGGCTTCGTCATCCCCCGCGGAGGCGGGGATGACGAGAGGATAAGCCTATTGATAGCCGCCTTCTTCGCGTTCCTCGGCAGCTTCTTCCTGTGCTTCTTCGAGCGCATCGGCCTCGGTCTGCGCTTCCGGCTGGTCCTCGGGATCGTGGGTCATGACATTCTCCTCGCACCGATAACGAAGGGCGGCCGCGAGAGGTCCGACCGCGAACAAGCAAAAGGAAACGGCCGGGGATCGCTCCCCGGCCGCTTCGTTATCAATGCTGGAGAATCAGGCGAACAGCTTCGCCCAGCCGCGCTTGGCGCGCTCCTTCCAATGGCCGCGGTGATAGGCGTCCGAGGCCAGCAGCGGCATGACCGAGCCCGCTTCGGCGAACACCATCTGCTCGATGCCGGTGTTGACCTTGCCCCACGACGCGGCCTCCTGCAGCGTCGAGGACGAGCAGGCGCCGTCGCGCACGTCGGCGACGGTGATCTGGACCGCGTACTTGTGCACGGCGACATCGTCATGGCCGAGGATTTCCGCGCACACCACGGTGTCCTGGATGAAGTTCTTGGGCACGCCGCCGCCGATCATGAGCAGGCCAGTGGTGCCGGCCTCGATCTTGATCTGAGTAAGCTCGCGGAAGTCGGCGACCGCGTCGATCATCAGGTACGGACGGCCTTCCTTGGCCGCATCGACCTGATGCTTGACGAGGCCGAAGCCGGCCGACGAGTCGACGAACGCCGGGCAGAAGATCGGCACGTCATGCTCGTAGGCGAGCTTGACGAGGCTGTTCTCCTTTTTGCCATGCTCGACGAGATACTTGCCCATCTCGCGGATGAACGCACGGCTGCTGTACGCCTTGGGCTCGAGGCTCTCGGCAATCTCGAAGATCGTGTGGTCGACGTTCTGGAGCGCTTCCTCGTCGATGTACGTGTCATAGATACGGTCGATGTAGAGCGAGCGCAGCGTGTCGTCGTCGGGGATCTCGAGCGCCTGATAGTGCTTATGGCCGAGGCCCTCGAAGAAATCCATGTCGACGATGGTCGCGCCGGTAGCGACGATGCCGTCGACCATGTTGTTGCGCACCAACTCGGCATAGAGGTCCATGCAGCCGCCGGCGCTGGTCGAGCCCGCGATCACGAGGAAGATCGTGCAGTCCTTGTCGGCCAGCATCTGGTTGTAGATGTTGGTCGCACGGCCGAGATCACGGCTGGTGAAGCTCATATCGGCCATCGCGTCGACGATCGGACGCGCGTCGAACGACGTGATATCGATATGCTTGACCTGCTTCGAGAGCAGTTCCTGCTTGCGGGTGTCGTTGATCGGCGCGTTCGCCGCGGCGGTCTTGTTGAGGGTGTCGGTCATGGGAACTCCCATTCTTCATGGCCGCCGTCATTAGGGGACGCGGAAACCCGTTCTGTTTCCCTCTCGCATGCGGGAGGGGTTAGGGGAGGGGCCTGGCCCCAACCTAGCGAGCGAACGCCATGCCCTCCCCCGGCCCCTCCCGCAAGCGGGAGGGGAGCGAAAGAGCGGTAAGTGGCCGTTATTACAGCTTTACGACGTTGCCCGAGCGGCGCTCGTGCAGGTCTTCCTGGTCGCGGTACACCGACAGCATCGGCTCGTCGTCCGCGACTACGGTTTCACCCGTGCCGAAGCCGTTGAAGCCGGTGCGCATCGCCACACCATAGGCGCCGAGCATGCCGATCTCGAAATAGTCGCCGGTGTTCGTATCCGCGGGAAGCGGGAACGGACCCTTCATGAAGTCGAGGTCGTCGCAGGTCGGACCCCAGAAGCTGAAGTCCATGTCGCGCGCTTCGGAATCCGGCTCGCGCAGCAGCTGCACCGGGTACTTCCAGCCGATATGCGCGGCATCGAACAGCGTGCCATAGGCGCCGTCGTTGATGTACAGCTCGTTGCCGCGGCGGCGCTCGACGCGCACCACGACCGACGAATATTCGGCGCACAGCGACCGGCCCGGCTCGGCCCAGAGCTCGGCCGAATAGCTGATCGGCAGGCTCTCGAACGCACGATGGATCGTCTCGAAGAACCGCTCCAGCGGCGGCGGGGTCATGCCCGGATACGCCGAGGGGAAACCGCCGCCGACGTCGATCACGTCGACGGTGACCGCCGCGTCGACGATCGCCGCGCGGACACGCTCCATCGCATTGGCATAGGCGTCCGGCGACATGGTCTGGCTGCCGACATGGAAGCAGATGCCGAGCGCATCGGCGACCTGGCGCGTCGCGACCAGCAGTTCCTTGGCCTCGGTGTGCCCCACGCCGAACTTCGAGCCCAGGCTGAGCTTGGCGAACTCGGACGAGACGCGCAGGCGCACGCACAAGGTCAGGTCGGTCGCGCCGTCGGTGGCGCGCACGATCTTGTCGAGCTCTTCCAGGCTGTCTAGCGAGAAGGTCCGCACGCCGTGCTGGAAATAGGCCTCGGCGATCGCTTCTACCGACTTGACCGGGTGCATGAAGCAACAGGTCGCCTCGGGCAGAGTCGCCTTGACGAGCCGCACCTCGGCGATCGAGGCGGTGTCGTAATGCGTGATGCCGATGTCCCAGAGGACGCGGAGCAGGTCAGGCGACGGGTTCGCCTTCACCGCATACATCGAGCGGCCCGGAAACTTCTCGACAAAGAAGCGGGCGGCCCGCGCCGCGGCGTGGGGACGAACGATCGTGACCGGATCCACCGGACGTCGCTTGGCGATGTCGATGCCCGCACCGGAAACGGTGGACTGGGCGGTCGAGAGGGGCGCTAACCCCAGCGCGCGAGGATGCTTGTGCAATTCAAGGGACCTCCAAATGCCTTGCGGCAATCATTGACGAAAAGCTGCCTTGCGGTTGGAAGTCCCATGGGGCAGCGGAAGGCGGCATTTAGGGATGTGGTCCCCCCCTGTAAAGTGATTCGGGGCTAGGGATTTTTACGGCGGGGTGAAGTGTGACAATTGTGCGACAACCGACCCGCGCGGGGGTCCGCGACGCTGCCGCGAAGATCGCAGCCATCCTGCCGCAAACGCCTCTTTTCACAGTGGAAATTCGCGGTGTGCCGGTATCGTTCAAGGCAGAATCACTGCAGCCGATCGGGGCCTTCAAGATCCGGGGAGCCTGGCATCGGCTCACCGCATTGGACGCCGAAGCGCGCGAACGCGGGGTCGTCGCTTTCTCTTCGGGGAACCATGCGCAGGGAATCGCCTGGGCGGCGAAGCGACTCGGCATTCCGGCAGTGATCGTCATGCCGGCCGACGCGCCGAAGGTGAAACTGGATGCCACTCTGGCGATGGGCGCGGAGATCGTGAAGTACGACCGCGCGACCGAGAGCCGCGAAAAGATCGCCGCCCATCTCGCGCATGCCCGCGGCGCGGCCCTGGTGCCGAGCTTCGACGATCCCTGGATCATCGAGGGGCAGGGCAGCGCCGGGATCGAGGCGATGACCCAGATGATCGAGGCGAAGCTCCCCGATCCCTCGAACGTCGTGGTGCCGTGCGGCGGCGGCGGGCTGGCGGCGGGGCTGGCGCTGGCGCTGCCCGAGACCGAAATCACGGTGGTCGAGCCCGAAGGATGGGACGATATGCGCCGCAGCCTCGAGGCCGGCTGGATCGAGTCGGTGGGCGACAATCCGCCGCCGACGGCATGCGACGCGCTGCAGACCAGGGAAGTGTCACCGCTGACCTTCGACGTGCTCAGCCGGCGCGACGCCAAGGGGCTCGCGGTGAGCGAGCGCGAGATCCGCGCTGCCCAGCGCTGGGCAGCGGCGAAGCTGCGGCTGGTGCTCGAGCCCGGCGGCGCGGTCGCGCTCGCGGCGTTGCTCGCGGGCAAAGTCGATGTGACGCCGGGATTGCTCATCCTCCTCTCGGGCGGCAATGCCGATCCAGAAGCCTATGCGGCGGTGCTCGGATCGAGGGACGGATGAAGGAAACGCAGTTTGGCGCGGTGCTCGCCAACGTGCTCAGCGTCGCGACGCGCGGGCTCGGGCTCTTCCTCTGGTATTTCCTGCGGCTGATCTATCGCGGCGAACCCAAAGTGATCGCGGGCTTTGTCGGCGTAGGGCTGGCGGTCGCGCTGCTGGTCTGGCTGATCGTGCGATGATGGATCCGGCGCTCAATCCCATCATGCTGAGCATTGCGGTGTTGGCGATGTTCGCACTCGTCTGGGGCGGTGTGCGGACCTGGCGCGGCGGCGATCGCTTCAAGGGCGTGCTGATGCTGATCTGCGCGCTGGTGCTGCTGGGCAATCTGCTGATCTGGTCGATCTAGCGGTAGGGACGAAAGAAAGGGCGGCACCCGAAGGTGCCGCCCCGAAGAGTCTCTGTCAGACGCGGATCAGAACTTGAAGTTCGCGCCTGCCCGGAAGGTCCGGCCGATCAAGCCCGCCGCGTGCCACGAGGTCAGCGTGTTCACCTGGCTCGGATAGGCCGTATTGGCGAATAGCGGCGCATGTGCATTCGTCACGTTGCCGACCAGGCCGAAGAAAGTGAACTGGTCGTTCACGCGCACCGACAGGTTCAGGTCGGTGTAGACGAAGCTGTTGATGCGGCAGAAACTCGCATTGCCCGTCGTCGGCTTGTAGATGGCGGAAGCACACGAGATATCGCCGTTCACCGAAGTCGCCTGGTCCGCGGCGACCGCCCGGATGGCGCCGACGAGATAGGTCGTGCCCGTGAGCGAGAACTGCCCCAGCGTGAAGGTGTTCTGCCAATTGCCGCGCCAGCGCGGCGTGCCGCCGCCCGAGGAGAGATCCTCCGGACCCACTGTCCCGGCGTAACGCTGCACTGCGCCGGTCCCGGGATGCAGGTCGTACTTCAGCGTTTCCTGCACATCGAGCCGGCTCTCCCACCGGAAGTCCTCGCTGAACTTGATCCGCGCGTCAGCCGTGAATTCCAGGCCGGCGATTACTTCATAGGCAGTGTTCACATAGGGCGCGTTGACCACCAGCAGGCGCGGCAGTGCGTTGGGCGAGAAGGGATCTGCCCCATCGACCACGTTGCACGAATAGCCGGTGCCGACGGCCGCGACCTTGGCGCAGCCCGCGGCAGCAGCGGCCGCAGCGGAAGCGAAGGTCTGGTTTGCGACCGAGTAATAGGCGTTGATCGCGTCCGAGGTCTGCGGCCCGGTGACGATCAAATTCGACTTCTTGACGTTGAAATAGTCCGCCGTGAAGCTCAGCCAGGGCGTCGGCTCGAAAATGCCGCCCAGGGTGAAGCTGCGCGACGTCTCCGGCTCGATATCCTCATTGCCGACATAGCCGCGGCCAAGGCTGTATGCGACGGTGTACGATGCGTTGCTCGGGTGCGCGGCGCGGAACGCAGCGTCGGGCGTGTAGCCGACGAAGCCCGAATAAGAGCTGCGCGCGTCGGACTCGGCGAAGGTCGGTGCACGGAACCCTTCCGAATAGGTGCCGCGCAGGGCGACCTGCGGGATTGGCTGGAACTTTGCAGTCACCTTGGGCGAGAAATGCCCGATCCCGGTCGAGTAGTGATCGTAACGGCCGGACACGTCGACATTCAACTCGTCGACGATCGGGATGTCCGCTTCGAAATAGGCCGCCCAAACCGAACGGTCTCCATAGGCCTGCGCGGTCGAGAGGCCGGGCACGTCCAGGTTCGGGTTCGCGCTGTTGTTGGTCAGCTTCTCCTTGCGGTATTGCCCGCCGACGGCGAACATCACGTCGCCGCCCGGAAGGGCGAACAGGCTCCGGCTGAGCGACGCATCGACCGTCAATTCGCTCGAATTCGACAGCGCGGTGATCGGCGGAAGCACGGTATTGCGCACTTCGGCCGTGTTGGCGCCGGGATTCACGAAATTGTACGAACCGGTGTTGATCGCCCGGGTAAGCGCGCCGAGATTGGCGTAGCCGTAGATCGTGTTGTCCAGATTGTCGCGCGAATAGGCGGCTTCGACATTCCAGTGCCAGCTGTCGCCGAAATGGCCGTTCAGGCCGCCGGATACTCGGAACACTTCGTTGGTGCGCGTGGTGCCGGACCTCACGTCGCCGAACAGATAGTAGATGCGTGCAGCGCCGGCCGCCGGGTTGCCCGCGAAGGCGGCCGCGTAGGGATTGTTCGGGTTGAGCCGGCGATCTGCCGCAGTGGCGCAGTTGACGCCCGCCGAGCAGATATAGACCGGCAGCACGATGCCGGGATTGCTGGTGGCAGTCGACGGCGCGCCACCGAATGCCTGGGTCTGGCGGATCGCACGCGGCGTCGAGATGATGTCGACACGGTCATGGGCGTAGCTGCCGGCGATATAGCCCTCGACATTGTCGCCGAGGCGGAAGCTGGCACGGGCGACAGCGTCGTAGCGCTCCTGCAGCGGCAGTACCTGGGCATATTCCTGCGTAAGATCATGCTTGCAGGCCGTGCCGACGCGCGCGCTCGTATTCTCTGAATAGGTGCCGAACCGGCAATTGGCGAGCGGCGTGAGCGAAGTGAAAACCGCCGGCGAAGTCGCGTTGGTCACGGAGCCGGCGAGCGGGTTGTTGAGATCGGTCTGCGTGACCCGGGTGACGATCGCGTCGGTCGTCGCCGTGGTCAGCGTGTCGTCGGCGCGATTGTTGTCATTGCCGCCGATCCCCCGCAGGTCGAGCGTGTTGAACGGGAAGCCGCGCGAGGCTGCGGAAATGCGGCCGTCATGCTCATAGTCGCCGCCCACATAGAAGTTGAAGCCCTGGCTGTCATAATCGCCGAAGCCGACGAGCAGCTTGGCGCGATACTTGGAGCCGTCGCCCTTTTCCGATGCGCCGCCTTCGACGCCGGCTTCGAGACCGGTCATCTGCTTGCGGGTGATGATGTTGACGACGCCGCCGATCGCGTCCGCGCCGTACAGCGACGATGCGCCGTCCTTGAGCACCTGTACTTGCTGGACGTTGACCAGCGGAATGCTGTTCAGATCGACATAGGCGTTGTGGCCATCGTCGTTCAGCGGGAAATTCGTAGAGCGCAGCCCGTCGACCAGCACAAGGGTCGATGACACGCCGAGGTTGCGCAGCGAAACGGCAGCGCCGCCGGCCGAGAAACCGCTGGTGAAGCCATTGCCGATCGAGCCCGCGCCATCGGCGGAGACCGAACGGATCGCATCGGTGACGTTGGTGATGCCGGCACGTTCCAGGTTCTCGGCAGTCACGACGGTCACCGGCAAGGCGGTGTGGGTATCGGACTGGCGGAAGATCGTGCCGGTCACGACGATGTCCTGCGAGTCGTCGGCCGGTTGGCCAGACTGTGCCGAGGTCTGGGCCGCGGTTTCGGCGGACACATCTTGCGCCAATGCGGCCGGTGCCCAGAATATCATCCCCAGCGGCGCGACCGTCGCGAGCAGACGCAGCTTCGGCGTCGAGCGAATCAACCTCATTATTTTTTCATCCCCATTCTCTGCCGCGGAGCGCGGCATCCCCGCCGAGCGCTTTGTTGCTGCTCGGTTACACGGAAATAGAAGGGAAACATTTTTTAGGAAAGTGCCCGTTTCGGACTTACCCATCCTCCCGCACGATTGCACGATAGGCGTAACCAGAAAGTCACAACTGTGACGATCTCGCCTTAATGAATCGCTGATTCGTAAGGATGCCGCTCAGGCCAATGCCAATGGTCGCCGTCTCAACGGAGGGGGCAAATGGCCGGCGCCCGCTGAAGATATCTACTGATCGCGCGCGGGGACTGTCCCGCTCCGAGATTTTCAACGGATCGGCGAGTTGGGATCCAACCGCATGTCGAGATAGCGGTCCACCGAGCCCATCAGCTGCTCCATCTCGTCCTGGAAGAAATGGTTGGCGCCCGGGATCGTGTCGTGATGGATCGTGATGTGCTTCTGGGTGCGCAGCTTGTCGACCAGTTTCTGCGTCGCCGCTGGCGTGGCGACTTCGTCACCCTCGCCCTGGATGATGATGCCCGAGCTGGGGCAGGGCGCCAGGAAGCTGAAATCGTACATGTTGGCCGGCGGCGCGACCGAGATGAAGCCGCGGATCTCGGGGCGGCGCATCAGCAACTGCATGCCGATCCACGCGCCGAAGCTGACCCCGGCGATCCACGTTGTCGAGGCTTCGGGATGGAAGCTCTGCACCCAATCGAGCGCCGAGGCGGCATCGCTAAGCTCGCCGATGCCGTTGTCGAAAGTGCCCTGACTCTTGCCGACGCCGCGGAAATTGAAGCGCAGAGTCGCGAAGCCGCGACGCTGGAAGGTCTTGTAGAGCTCCTGAACGATGCGGTTGTTCATCGTGCCGCCGGCATTGGGATGCGGATGCAGGATCATCGCCACCGGCGCGCGCGGCTTGGGAGCGGGGGCGAAACGCCCTTCGAGGCGGCCTTCGGGACCGGGGAAAATGACTTCGGGCAATGTAAGCCTGCCTTGAAAATGGAGCGCGCTGTGGAGCGCGGGGAGTTGGGCGCTATATAGGCAGCGCCGCCCTTCACGCAATTGGAACCCACTTGGCCGACCGTATCTATCTGGACCATGCCGCGACAACGACCATGACCGAGGGCGCCAGGGCCGCGGTGATCGAAGGGATGGCAACTTGGGCCAACCCTTCTTCGCCGCATGCCGAAGGGCGCGGGGCGCGGGCGGCGCTGGAGGGCGCGCGGGCGCGAATCGCGGCGGCTTATGGCTGGGCGCACGAGCTGGTGCTGACCTCGGGCGCGAGCGAGTCGCTGCACCTCGCGCTGACGCGGTCGATGGCCGAGCGGCGGCTGATCACCGCGGTCGAGCATGATTCGGTGCTGCGGCATTCCGAAGGCGCGACCGTGTTGCGGGTCGATGCCAACGGGATCCTCGATCTCGAGGCGCTGCGCGTTGCGCTCGACGGGCGGCCACGAACCCTGCTCTGCGTGCAATGGGCGAACAGCGAGACTGGCGTGCGCCAGCCGATCGCGGAGATCGCTGCGATCGTCCGCGCGGCGAGCGGGGTCCTGCTGATCGACGCGGCGCAGATGCCGGCGCGAGCGGACGAGGGGGTGCTGCGGCACGCCGATCTGGTCGCGGTCTCGGCGCACAAGCGCGGCGGTCCGCCGGGGATCGGCGCGCTGCTGGTGCGCGACTTCGGCGCGCTGCTGCCGATGGGCGGGCAAGAAAAGGGCTACCGCGCAGGCACCGAGAATTTGCCGGGCGCGCTCGGCTATGCCGCCGCGATCGGCGAACCCGAGGATCTGGGGCGGATGATGCAGTTGCGCGTGGGCCTGGAAGCGGAGATCCGCGCGGCAGGCGGCGAGGTGGTCGGTGAGTCCAGCCCGCGCAGTCCGCTGATCGGCGCCTATCGCATGCCGGGCGTATCGGCGGCGGCACAACTGATCCGCTTCGATCTGGGTGGAATTTCGGTATCGGCGGGCAGCGCCTGTTCATCCGGGAGCATGCGGCCGAGCCATGTGCTGGGCGCGATGGGCTGGCAGGAGCCCGCCTTGCGTGAAGTGGTGCGCGTGAGTTTCGGACGGACGACGACGCAGGCCGACGTGGCACGCTTTGTCGAGGTCTGGCGAGGCGTCGCCGACGAAGCCCGGGCGCGCGCGGCATGACCTATCTCGATTATCAGGCAACGACGCCGCTGGCGCCCGAGGCGCTCGCCGCGATGCTGCCCTGGCTGGAAAGCCAGCATGCCAATCCGCATTCGGCGCATGCGCCGGGGCGCGCGGCGAAAGCGGCGGTGGAAGTGGCGCGCGACGCCGTCGCAGGGCTGATGCCCGAGGGCGGGATGGTGAGCTTCACCAGCGGCGCGACCGAGGCGCTCAACTGGGCGATCAAGGGAACGCGCGGCGGCATCGTCACCCTGGCGACCGAGCATGCCGCGGTGCTCGATACGGTCGAAGCCGAGGCGCGCAAAGGGCGCGACGTGACTGTGTTGCCGGTGGGCAACGATGGCCTGGTCGATCTCGCCGCGGCGCGCGCAGCAATCAAACCCGGGACTGGTCTCGTCGCGGCGATGCTGGTCAATAACGAGATCGGCGTGATCCAGCCGATCGAGCAACTGGCCGCATTGGCAAAAGCGGCCGGCGCGCTGTTCCTATGCGACGCGGTGCAGGGTTTCGGACGCGTGCTCATCCCGGACGGCTGCGACCTGGTCGCGGTGTCGGCGCACAAGATCCATGGGCCGAAGGGCGTCGGCGCCCTGTGGATTCGCGACGGCGTGGCGCTCGAACCGCTGCTGCATGGGGGCGGGCAGGAGCCTGGGGGCCGGTCGGGGACCCTGTCGCCAGCATTGTGCGCCGGGTTCGGCGCGGCGGCGAAGCTGGCCAAGCAGCGCTTCGGTGCCGATCACGCCCATGTCGAGCAGCTGTTCCGTGCGGCAGTGGCGCATATCGGCTCGGACTGGACGCTCAACGGCTCGCAGGACGAGCGCTATCACGGCAATTTCAACATCCGCCGCGCCGGGCTCGACGTCGCGCGGCTGATCTCGGACCTGCGCGACATCGCCTTTTCGGCCGGATCGGCCTGCGCGAGCGGATCGGGGCGGCCAAGCCATGTCCTGCGTGGGATCGGCCTGAGCGACGCGGACGCGCGGTCGAGCCTCCGCATCGGGTTCGGGCGCTACACCAGCGAAGAGGAGCTTATCGAGGCGCTCGACCGGATCACCGCCGCGGCGCGCACGCAGAAGGTGGCGGCGTGATCCGCGTCCGCTTCGTCAGTGCGGACCAGAGCGAGACGCGCGAGGTCGAGACCGCCGAAGGGACGCTCCTTCTCGACGTGGCGCAGAATGCCGGCCAGCCGCTCGAAGGCACCTGCGAAGGACAGATGTCCTGCTCGACCTGCCACGTGATCGTCGATGCGGCGGACTTCGCCCGGTTGCCGCGCGCAAGCGAAGAAGAGGAGGACATGCTCGATCTCGCAGTCGGCGCGGTGCGCACCAGCCGGCTGGCTTGCCAAATCGTCCTAGACGCAGGGCTCGACGGGTTGACGGTGCGCATGCCCCCGGAGCATCGCGATATGCAGGGGCGCTGATCCGCCTGGTGGAACGTGCGTGGCGATGGGCCGTTTCAGCGCCGTGCCGAAGCCGACAATCTATCAGCGACTCTATGGGGTTGGCTGCCGTGTCTCCGATGCCGGCGCCAACGTCGCCGGACATCCGCTGGCACAGATCGCGCTGGTGCTGTTCTGTCTCGCCTGGTTCCTGCTGCCGCTGGGCAACAGCGCAACCGAAGATCTGACGCTGGTCCTTTCGGTGCTGGCGATCACGCTGACCCAAATGGTGCTCAACCAGCAGAAGCGGCATGAGGCGGCACTGCACTTCAAGATCGACGAACTGATCCACGCGATCAAGGGCGCGCGCGACGAAGTGATGGGGATCGAGAGCAAGAGCGAGGCCGAGCTCGAGGCGTTGCGCATCACCGGCGACAAGGCTGAGGAAGTACTTGCGAAGCGTCGGGCCAAGCCGGCGCTCACCGCTGGTCAGACCAACGAGTCAGTCTGAGTCCTCGGGAACAATGCTGCCGTTTCGGGATTGCAACGGACGCAGGGGTCATCCTGAAATCGGAGTTCAGAGCTATGAAGATTCTCACGCTTGTAGCAGCCGCCGCAGCGACGATGCTGGCGGTGCCGGCCGCGTCTGCAGCGACAGTCGCTGCGCCGACTGCCATCACTGCCGCAGCCTTCGCCGCGAGCGCCACGGCGCTTCCGCAGGACGGGCGCCGGTGGGAGCGCACCGAGCGCCGCACCGAGCGCCATTATCGGCGCGGGCATCGCCGCAGCTATTGGCGCACGGTGTGCACGCGCAAGGTGCGCCACGGCCACCGCGTCCGCACCTGCCGCAAGGTGCGCTACTACCGCTGATATCGAGAGGGGAGCGCCAAATCCGGCGCTCCCCTTGCCTAGCCGCGGCACTTCGCCCATATGCGCCGCGGGAGTCGGGCGGACGATGCCGTCGCCAACCCGGTCAGATCCGGAAGGAAGCAGCCGCAACGATTTCGTATCGGGTCGTTCCGGCTCCCACCTCTTCTCATTTCGAAGTGCGCCGAAGCCGCCGCATTGATCCAGCGGCGAACCGTTACCTGCGGCTTCGACAAAGGCCGCCGGCGCGCCTAGATATCCCCATAATGTCCGATTCCCTCCTTGGCCTCGACGAACCGCCCCAGCCCAAGAGCGAGGCGTATCGCGTCCTCGCGCGCAAATATCGGCCGCAGACCTTTTCCGAGCTGATCGGGCAGGATGCGATGGTCCAGACGCTGGGCAATGCGATCAAGCGCGACCGGCTGGCGCATGCGTTTTTGCTCACCGGGGTGCGCGGCGTCGGCAAGACCTCGACCGCGCGGCTGATCGCCAAGGCGCTCAACTGTGTCGGGCCGGACGGGCAGGGCGGTCCGACGATCGATCCGTGCGGGGTGTGCGAGCCGTGCCGCGCGATCGCCGAGGGGCGCCATATCGACGTGATCGAAATGGACGCGGCGAGCCATACCGGCATCGACGATATCCGCGAGATCATCGAGGCGTCGCGCTATTCGGCGGTGTCGGCGCGCTACAAGATCTACATCATCGACGAAGTCCACATGCTGTCCAAGGCCGCGTTCAACGGCCTGCTCAAGACGCTCGAAGAGCCGCCGGCGCATGTGAAGTTCCTGTTCGCCACCACCGAGGTCAACAAGGTGCCGGTGACGGTGCTGTCGCGCTGTCAGCGCTTCGACCTGCGGCGGATCCCGGCGGAGCTGCTCGCCGGGCATTTCGCGCGGGTGGCGGAGGCCGAGCATGTCGAGGCGGAGCCCGAGGCGCTGGCGCTGATCGCGCGCGCGGCGGAAGGGTCGGCGCGCGACGGGCTGTCGATCCTCGACCAGGCGATCGCGCATGCCGGGCTCGAAGGCGGCGGGGTGCGCGCCGAGGCGGTGCGCCAAATGCTCGGGCTGTCGGACCGGGGCGCGATCCGTGCGCTGTTCGGGCTGCTCCTCACCGGTGACGCGCTGGCGGCGCTGGCGGCGCTCCGGGGGCAATATGACCTGGGGGTCGATCCGCAGGCGGTGCTGCGCACTCTGCTCGAGACCGTGCATGGGGTGACGCTCGCCAAGCTCGGGACCGACACGACGGCGGGCCAATCGGCCGAGGAAGCCAAGGCGCTGGCGGATTGGGCGGCGGGGCTGTCCTTCTCGGCGCTGCATCGGCTCTGGCAGTTGCTGCTGCGCGGGCATGACGAGGTCGCCAAGGCAGCGCTGCCGATCGAGGCGTGCGAGATGGCGCTGCTGCGCGTGATCCACGCGTCTCAGCTTCCCGATCCGGGAGAGCTTGCAAGGCAGTTGGCGAGCGGCAGCCTCAGCGTTTCGGGACCCGCACCTGCACCGGCGAGCAAGCCGGCCGAGCCGGGAATGCCGAGCGACATGGGCGCATTGGTCGCCCATCTCGAACACAATAAGCGCTTCCAGCTCGCGCAGCAGGTGCGCGACTATTTGCGCCCGGTGCGGTTCGACGGCTCGGAGTTCGAGTTCGGCGCCGCGCGCGAATTGCCGCAGGACTTTATTCGCGACCTCGGTGCGGCGCTGCGCGAATCGACCGGGGTCAATTGGCGCCTCAAATACGTTGAAGCTGCAGCGACGCCGACGTTGCGCGAGGTGGCCGCCGCGAACGTGGCCGCTGAGCGCGAGGCAGTGCTTGCGTCGCCGGTGGTCGCCGCTGCGATCCAAGCCTTTCCCGAAGCCGAATTGATCGGCTGGACTCATTCACGGAGTAACCAGGCATGAAGAGCCTCGAAGACATCATGGCAATGGCGCAGAACGTCCAGGCCGAGCTCACCAAGGCGCAGGCCAGCCTCGACACGATCGAAGTCGAGGGTGCGTCGGGCGGCGGGCTGGTCAAGGTCAAGGCGAGCGCCAAGGGCCGGATCATCAGCGTCGACATCGACGAATCGCTGCTCGCGCCGTCGGAGAAGGGCATGGTCGAGGACCTCGTCGCCGCGGCGTTCAACGATGCCCGCGCCAAGGCGGATGCGGCTTCGCAGGCAGAAATGTCGAAGATGAGCAGCGGCCTGCCGCTCCCGCCGGGGTTCAAGCTGCCGTTCTAATCTGCATCAGGGTTAACGCGGAACAATCTCGCGCTCTTGCCGGTTGCTGCCGGGTCTACAGGAGGAGTTGATCCATGGTCGATCGAGTTGTTGAACGCACCGACGGCGTGACGTCCGAGCGCGTTACCGAGACGTCGAGCGCGCCCGCCGGCACCACCGTCATCGAACGGCGCGGCAGCGGCGCGGGCCTGCTGATCGGGCTGGCGGTGTTGATCCTCGTCGTGGTCGGCGCGCTCTATCTGGTCAATCAGAACAGCCGCGAGAATGCCAAGACCGACGCGATCACCAGCGTCGCGAAGGACGTCGGCGATGCCGCTAAGGATGTCGGCGGTGCGGCGAAGGATGCGGCGAAAAAGGCCGACTAATCAGCGCAGGCAGGCATCGAGCCCGTTGCCGCGCACGACGGTGATCCGTCGATTGATCGAATTTCCATAGCGCCGCGTGAAGCCCCTGGGGTCGATCGCGGCGCGCTTCTTGGGCAGCGGTAGCACTGCGGCGATCAACGCCGCCTCACGCTGCGACAGGCGAGAGGCGTCGTGCTTGAAATAGCGCATCGCGCCGGCATTGACGCCGTAGGTGCCGATCCCAGTCTCGGCGACGTTCAGATAGACTTCCATGATCCGCCGCTTGCCCCAGATATTCTCGATGAGCAGCGTGAAATAGGCTTCTAGCCCTTTGCGAAAGAAGCCACCGCCTTGCCACAGGAAGACGTTCTTCGCGGTCTGCTGGCTGATCGTCGAGCCGCCGCGGATGTGGCCCTTACCGGCGGCGTTGCGGGCGGCGGCGGCAGCGATCGCCTTGTAGTCGAAGCCGTTATGCTCGCAGAAGCGGCTGTCCTCGGCGGCGATCGCGGCGCGGGCCATGCTGGGGTCGATGCGGTCCAGCGCCATCCAATGCTTGGTGACGCCGTGACCGCCGACCACGTCGCCGATCATCGTGAAGGTGATCGGCGGATTGATGAAGCGGAGCGCCGCAACCCAGAGCAGCGAGCCGAGGAAGACGACCAGGATCGCCATGGCGATCCAGCCGAAGATGCGGCGCTTGAGCGACTTGCGCGGGCGCGCCGGCTCCGCCGCGTCGACGCGCGGCGTCAGCTGCGGTGCCGGTTCACCCGTCGGAACATGACGATCATCGCCCATAGAGCGACGCTTGGCGGCGCTTGTCCGTCAACGCAACCGCTTCGTCTCAATAGGCCGCGAGCAGCCGCCTCTCGCCCGCGAGACGCATCATCGCCTTTTGGAGCTTCTCGAAGGCGCGGACCTCGATCTGGCGGACGCGCTCGCGCGACACGCCATAGACCTGCGAAAGCTCCTCGAGCGTCTTGGGATCGTCGGTCAGACGACGCTCGGTGAGGATGTGCTTCTCACGCTCGTTCAGGTCTTCCATCGCGTCGACGAGCATCTCGTGACGGACATCGGCCTCCTGGGCCTCGGCGACCACCTCGTCCTGGAGCTGGCTGTCGTCCTGGAGCCAATCCTGCCACTGGCCGTCGCCATCCTCGCGCATCGGCACGTTGAGCGAAGTGTCCCCGCCCATCGCCATGCGGCGGTTCATCGAAGTGACTTCTTCCTCGGTCACGCCGAGATCGGTGGCGATCTTGGCGAGATGCTCGGGGCTGAGGTCGCCATCCTCGAACGCGTCGAGCTTGGCTTTCATCCGGCGCAGATTGAAGAACAGCTTCTTCTGCGCCGCGGTGGTGCCCATCTTCACGAGGCTCCACGAGCGCAGGATGAATTCCTGGATCGACGCGCGGATCCACCACATCGCATAGGTCGCGAGGCGGAAGCCACGATCGGCCTCGAACTTCTTCACGCCCTGCATTAGGCCGATATTGCCCTCCGAGATCAGCTCGGAGACGGGCAGGCCATAACCGCGATAGCCCATCGCGATCTTGGCGACGAGCCGCAAATGCGACGTGACCAGCTGCGCCGCCGCATCTGCGTCGCCATGCTCCTCAAAGCGCTTCGCGAGCATATATTCCTGCTCGGGCGCGAGGATCGGAAACTTCTTGATCTCCGACAGATAGCGGTTGAGGCTCGCCTCGCCGCCAAGCGCAGGAATCGTCGCGGGGACGTTGCTGCCATTTGCCATGATCAATCTCCCTTCACTGGGCGCGGCACCGCTTGGGTTGCGCCACGAACTTCATACGATGAGCTTATTGAACAGTTCCTGCATATCCGCAGGCATTTCGCTATCGAATGCCAAAGCGTGGCTTTTCACGGGGTGAATGAACCCCAGATGGGCCGCATGCAAGGCCTGTCGCCGGAAATCCAGCGTTGCCAAAATCTCTCGGTGCGCCTTCTTGGCGCTGCCATAGACCGGGTCGCCGACGAGCGGATGCCCGATCGAGGCCATATGTACGCGCACCTGGTGGGTACGCCCCGTTTCCAGCCGGCATTCAACGAACGAAGCGTCGACTAGTTGACACGGATCGCGGCTTTTTTCGTTCGCTTGAGACGATGTCGCCAGCTGCCGCCAATGCGTGACGGCGCGCTTGCCGTGCGGCTGGATCGCCATCTTCTTGCGGTTCGCCGGCGAGCGCGCGAGCGGGGCGTCGACGGTGCCCTGCAAGGTACGCAGATGCCCGTTGACGATCGCCTTGTACCGCCGGTCGATCGAATGGTCCTTGAACTGCTTGGCCAGTCCGACATGCGCGCGATCGGTCTTGGCGGCGACCATCAATCCGGACGTGTCCTTGTCGATCCGGTGGACGATCCCGGGCCGCGCGACGCCGCCGATCCCCGACAGGCTGCCGCCGCAATGGTGGAGCAGCGCATTGACCAGGGTGCCGTCGAGGTTGCCGGCGGCAGGATGGACGACGAGCCCCGCCTGCTTGTCGATCACGATCAGATGCTCATCTTCGAACACCACGTTGAGCGCGATGTCCTGCGCCTCGTTGTGCGCCGGCGCAGGGACGGGCACCGCGATGCTGAACAGCGCGCCGCCGGGGGCTTTCTTGGCCGGATCCCGGATCAGGCCGGCGGGGCCGGTGACCGCGCCGCTCGAAATCAGCGATTTTACGCGTTCGCGCGAGAGCGTGGGAAAGGCGTCGGCAAGCGCGCGATCGAGCCGCCATCCGTCCGCGGCCTCAGCAATCCGCGCTTCGAGTGTAGTAACCCCCCGGTCCATTCTGTAGTCCTAGATGGGGATGGCGATACGGGTTTCAAGATCTGTACTGATCGGTACGCGGCAGATTTCCGCCGATTGCGCGCCGCATGAGGCGTGCGGATTGCTGTTCGGAACGCATGATGCGGTCACTTCGATGCAAGCGGTTGAAAATGTGGCCGAACATCCCGAGCGGCGGTTCGAGATCGACCCGGCGGCGTTGTTCGCGGCGCTGCGCGCGGAGCGGGCGGGGGGGCTCCGGCTCGTCGGTTATTGGCACTCGCATCCGAGCGGCGGCGCGACGCCTTCGACGACCGACGCGGCGATGGCGGCGCCCGATGGCAAGCTCTGGCTGATCGTCGCCGGGAAGGTCGCGACCCTGTGGCGAGCCGGAGAGTGCGGGGCGGTGCACGGGCGCTTCGATCCAGTGGCGATCGAGGCGATCTGAGGGGCAGCCGCGCGTCCCTCTCTCCGTAGCTCTACCTATGCGTCAATGCGACTACCGCTTGCCGCCTATAATGGCAGGAATGGTCCAAATGCCTGCGAACCCTCGGGTTGTTCGCGTGAATGCGGACCGACGATCCACAGGATAGGCCCGCAATGACCGCGCACACGCCCAAGGCAGCCGAGAAGTCTACCGCCCAGACCTCCGAGGCGATGCTTCGCCAGCTCGGGCTGATGCTCGACCAGTCCCAGGCGGTGATCGAGTTCTCGCCCGACGGCACGGTGCTGCGCGCCAATGACCTGTTCCTCAGCTTCATGGGCTATGCGCCCGAGGAAGTGATCGGCCAGCATCACAGCCTGTTCTGCGATGCGGCGTTCGCCGGCAGTTCCGAATATGAGCTGTTCTGGCTCGGCCTGCGTAGCGGCAAGGCCAAGGACGGCGAGTTCAAGCGCGTCGCCAAGGGCGGGCGCGACGTCTGGATCCGCGCCAAATATTATCCGGTGCTCGAAGACGAAACAGTTGTCCGCATCATCAAGATCGCGATGGACGTCACCGAGACCAAGCAGGAAAGCATTCTCCACGAGGGCCTGCTCTCGGCGATCAGCCGCGCACAGGCGGTGATCGAATTTGACTTGGACGGCAATGTATTGACCGCCAACGACAACTTCCTCGCCGTCACCGGGTATAAGCTGAACGAGATCGAGGGACAGCATCACCGGATGTTCTGCACCGCTGAACATGCCCGTTCGGCCGAATATGCCCGGTTCTGGGAGAAGCTCGGCCGCGGCGAATATCATAGCGGCGCGTTCAAGCGGCTCGCCAAGGGCGGCAAGGAGATCTGGATCCAGGCGACCTACAATCCGATCCTCGACCTGCGCGGCCGTCCGATGAAGATCGTCAAATATGCGATGGACGTTACCGCGCAGCGGCTCGCCGCCGCCGAGGCCGAGGGCAAGGTAGAGGCGGTCGGCCGCCAGCACGGCGTCGCCGAATATGACCTGTCGGGAAAGCTGCTCGGCGGCAACGAATTGTTCTGCACGATGTTCGGCTATCGCCGCGAGGAGTTGGAAGGTCTTCACCACGAAGAGACCACGCATCCCGGCTGCCACATCCACCAGGACTATCGCCAATTCTGGTACAAGATGGGCCGCGGCGAGGCGGAAGTCGCCGATTTCCGCCGCGTGACCAAGGACGGCCGCGAGCTCTGGGTCTATTCGAGCTTCAACCCGATCTTCGACCTCGACGGCAAGCCGTGGAAGGTCGTCGAATATACCACCGACATGACCGAGGCGAAGCTCAAGAACCTCGAGTTCCAGGGCAAGGTGGACGCGATCAGCCGCGCCGAATGCGTGCTCGAGACCGCGCTCGACGGCACGATCCTCTATGCCAACGAAAACTACCTGAAGATGGTCGGCTACTCGATCGAGGAGCTTCGCGGCAAGGACCAGCGCATGTTGGTCGTGCCCGAGGTCGCGCAGAGCGAGGCCTATCGCCAGCGCGCCGAGGGGCTGTCGCAGGGCGAGTTCCTGTCCGGCGAATTCAAGCGCATCGCCAAGGGCGGGCGCGAAGTGTGGACCCGCGCGACGGTGAATCCGATCTTCGACACCTGCGGCAAGCCCTACAAGCTCGTCACCTACGCAATGGACGTCACCGAGGACAAGCTCCGCTCGATCGAAGTGGAGAACCGCCTCGATGCGATCGAGCGCAGCCAGGCGACGATCGAGTTCGACCTGGACGGCAACGTGCTCACCGCCAACGGCAACTTCCTCGCGGTGATGGGCTATTCGCTGCGCGAGATCATCGGCCAGCATCACAGCATGTTCTGCATGCCGGAATATCTGAAGTCGAAGGAATATGGCGACTTCTGGCGCCGCCTCAACGCCGGCGAGACGCATACCGGGCGCTTCCACCGCCTCGGCAAATATGGCCGCGACGTCCATATCCAGGCGAGCTACAGCCCCGTCTATGATCTGTCGGGCAAGGTCGTCCGCGTGATCAAGCACGCCTATGACATCTCGGCGCAGGTTGAGCTCGAGCGCAAGATCGCAACCAAGAGCCAGGAAATGCATGGCATGGTCAACCAGCTGACCAAGTCGATCTCGAGCATCACCGAAGGCGCGCAGGGGGCATCGGCGCTCGCCGGCGAGACCGACAGTGCCGCGACCCAGGGCAGCGCCGCGATCAACAACGCAATCGAATCGATCGAGCTGATCAGCAAGTCGTCGAGCCAGATCGCCAAGATCGTCGGCGTGATCGGCGAGCTCGCCAGTCAGACCAACCTGCTCGCGTTCAACGCCGCGATCGAAGCTGCGCGTGCCGGCGAGCACGGCGTCGGCTTCTCGGTGGTCGCCGAGGAAGTGCGCAAGCTCGCCGAGCGCAGCGCCGAGGCCGCGACCGAAATCTCGCGCCTGATCGAGGAATCGAGCGAGCGCGTCGCGCACGGCACCGAGCGCTCGCAGGCGGCGCGCAATGCGTTCGAAGGCATCGTCCAGAGCGTCGAGAAGACGGCGCGCTCGATCAACCAGATCGCCGAATCGGCCAACACCCAGGAAGACGTCACGCTCAAAGTCGTCGACATGATCGGCGAACTCGCCTCCTCGACGCAGGCGCACGGATGAACGCGCCCGCCGCGCTCAGCGCGGCCGATGCCATTCTTGCGTTCGATGCGGATGCAATGCCCGGCTTCGGGGTCGAAGCGACGATGACGGCGCTCGATGCGGCGGATGCCGTCACGACGGCAGGCGAGAGGTGCGCGGGCCAGATCGACGTCGGGCTGATGCGGCTGTGCGGGCGCGACCTCGCGGTCCCCGCCGACAGCGTCCGCGAAGTGGTGCCGCTGCCCGCGACATTGCAGCCGAGCTTCTCGGGCGTCGACATTTCGGCCGGGTCGATCGTGATCCGCGGGCGCGTGATCCCTGTGCTCGACATCGCCGGGCAGCTCGGCTGCACGCGCGACGACACCGGCGGGGTCGTGCTGATCCTGCGCCACGAAGGCGCGCTGATCGGCATCATCATGGATTCGGTCTCGGGGCTCGCCCGGGTCGCGCGCGACTCGATCCAGCCCTTCTCGGTCAACATTGCCGAGGATCGGCGCATCGTCTCGAGCAGTTTCCCGCACGGCGATTCGCTGGTCGGGTTGCTCGATCCCGCAGCGGTGCTGGCCTTGCCGGGGGTGCCGCATGCGCGCGAGCAGCGCGGCACCGCCGAGGCGAGCCATGGCGGCGATCGCAGCGCGGTGGTGCTGGTCACCGTCGCGGGCGCCAATATCGCGCTCGATGCCGGGCTCGTCGTCGCCACGGTGCCGAGCAACCAGCTCCGCCCGAGCCCGGCGCCGTCGAGCAAATGGGTGAGCGTCGTCCAGTATCTCGGTAACGAAGTGCCGGTGGTCGACGACCTTGCCCTGTTCGGCCTGTCGGGCCGCGCGTCGGACGGGCCGGGCGGGGCGGTGATCTTGCTGCGCCTCCACGAGAAGCGCCTGCTCGGCCTCAAGATCGACCGGATCCAGCGCATCCTGCCGATTACCGAGCAGTCGATCCGGCCGCTGCCCCAGGCGCTGGCCGAGCAATTGACGCTGTTCCGCGGCGCGATCGTCGATCACGAAGGGCGGCAGAATTTGCTGCTCGACGGCGCGGCCTTGGTCCGGAGCGACGCGCTGCGGATGATCGGCGCGCTCAGCCGCGAAAAGGGCGAGACGTCGCGGAGCGCCACCGTCGGACCTGCGTCCAAGGAAGAGCGCCAGCCGTTCCTCGTCTTCGCCGCGGGCGACCGCCGCCGCGCGACTGCGCTGGCCTCGGTCAAGCAGATCATTCCGTTTCCTGAGGCGCGCACCGGGCTCAACCGCGAAGGCTCGGGGCTGCAGGGCATCGCCAGCTATAATGGCGCGCCGCTGCCGCTGCTCGATCTCGCCGGCTCGAATGCCGATGCGCCCGACCAGCGCGACGACGCGGTGGTGCTAGTGGTCGAGAAGGACGGCGGGTTCAACGGCCTCGTCGTCGACCGGCTCGAGACGCTGGCGCGCTCGGTGGTCCATCGCCGGCCGGGGATGAATGGCGACAATGCGGCGTGTTTCTTCATCGACGCGACGCTCGGCGGCAAGCTGGAGGCGGTGACCTTGTGCGATCTCGCCGAAGAGGCGATCCGCCTGGCCTGACGGTTAGGGCAGCGCAGACTTGTCGAGCGGCAGCGCGAGCTGGATCGCCTCGGCCGAGCGGTCGCGGACCTTTTGCGGCAGCGCGATCAGCCCGTGCTTGGCGAGCGGGCCCTGGGGCGACCACATCGTCGTATAGAGCGTGAGGAAGTCGGTCAGGCCCGACACCGCCTTCAAGTGGCGCTTCTTGACGTAGAGATAGAGGGTGCGGACGCCCGGATATTTGCCGCTGGCGATTGCGTCATAGGCCGGCGTGACGCCGTCGATCGGCACGCCGTGGAGCCGGTCGAGATTCTCCTCGAGCCATGAATAGCCGAAGACGCCGAGGGCGTCGGGGTTCGCCTTGAGCCCGTCCACGATGCGATTGTCGTCCTCGCCCTTTTCCACGAACGCGCCGTCGGCGCGCAGGCGGCGGCAGGCATTGTCGAACAGCGCCGGGTCCGCCGCGGCCTTGAGCTGCTTAGCCGCCGGCATCGCCTCGAGACAGCCGGGCTCGACGATCAGCTCGACAAAGGCGTCGCGCGTCCCACTGGTCGAAGGCGGACCGAGCACCTGGATGGGGATCGCGGGGAGCTTCGGGTTGACGTCTTTCCAAGTCTTTGCGGCATTGGGCTTGCCGAGCGGAGTGGCGGCGAGCGCAAGATAGAGGTCCTTGCGGGTCAGCTGTAGCTTGGGCCCGGCATTCGATTCGGCGAGCGCGATGCCGTCGAGCCCGATCGGGATCTCGATAATGTCGCCGGTTCCGTTGGCCTGGCATTTGTCGAATTCGGCGCGATGCAGCCGGCGCGAGGCGTTGAGGATATCGGCATGGTCGTAGCCCGCGCCTTCGCAGAAGCGGCGAATCCCGGCAGTGGTGCCGGTCGATTCGATCGCCGGCGGCTTGCGGCCGGCCTTGGCCTGGACGAAGGCGTCGGCAACCGCCTTGGTGAAGGGATAGACGGTCGACGATCCGACCGCCTGGATCGGGCGCCCGCCGCCGTCGCACGACGCAAGTGCCAGCGCCGCGACCATCAGGATAGCAAGCCGACCCGTCATCGCCGTTCCTCCCCCAGTGCGTACTGTTGGGGCGCAGAGCACACGCGTCCGTCGGACGGCCTTGTCCGCCTGCTCGGTTACCCGCGTATGACAGCCGGCGCCTGCGACGAGCGGTCGGGAACGTTGGCGCCTTCGCTACGTTGCACCTCCACAACGAAAGGGAGAGTCCCCATGCTTTGGACCATCGTCGTCATCCTCGTCATCCTGTGGCTGCTCGGGTTCACCTTCCATGTCGGCGCGGGCCTGATCCATATCCTGCTGGTCGTCGCGCTGATCGTCGGACTGATCCAGCTGTTCTCGGGCCGGCGCGTCGTCTAGCCGCGGCGCAGGGCGCAGCTTGCGGCAAGTTCGTAGCTGCGCCAAAGAGGCGCTGGGGAAACCGGAGCCAACTTCTTGAACATCAGCCCGACCGACTTCGCGAGCCTTTTGTGTTCAAGGCTGTGCCACGATCTGTTGAGCCCGGTTGGCGCGCTCAACAACGGACTGGAGCTGCTCGCCGACGAGCATGATCCGGAGATGCGCGTGCGCGTCCTCGAACTGCTCAGCGAAAGCGCCAAGGCGAGCGCCAACAAGCTCAAGTTCTTCCGTCTCGCCTTCGGCGCGGCGGGGGGGTTCGGCGAGACCGTCGACACCCGCGAGGCGCAGGCCGCGCTCGAGGGACTGTTCGGCGACAATCATCGCGTCAAGATCGGCTGGATGGTCGAGGATCCGGTGCTGCCCAAGCATGCGATCAAGGTCCTGCTCAACCTCGCCCTGATCGGCGGCGACGCGCTGATCCGCGGCGGCCAGCTCGATATCGGCGCCGAGATCGTCGACGGATCGATCGAGATCGTCGTGCGCGCCGACGGTCCGCGGATCGTGCTCGATTCCGAGCTGCGCGGCGCGCTGGCGGGCGGGCAGGACGACATGCCGGTCACGCCGCGCGCGGCGGCGGCGTTCCTAGCGCATGCGCTGGTGGCGCAGGGTGGGGGGACGTTGCAGGTCTCGCCGCCGGATTCGGCGGTACTGCTGTTCGGCGCGAGCTTCCGCGTCGCCTAACGCAGGCGCACGACCCGCGACAGCAAAGTCTCGGCAATCGTCGCGAACCGCGCGGGCTCGCCAAAGGCGCGCGCCGACAGCATCGCGCCGTAGATTGCCGACATGAAGGCGTCGGCCTCTTCGGCAGGCGAGCCGACCAGCTTCACGCTCCCCTGACGGACGCCAAGCGCGAGGAGCCGTGCAAGCCAATCCGTCAGCGCGGCGAAATGCCCCCTCACCGATAGAGCGAGGTCCTCGGGCAGGCTGGGCAGTTCCGCCGCCAGCATCGCGGCGACGCAGAACGGGGCGCTGTCGTCGGCGATGCAGCGCTCCCAATAGGACGCATAGGCGCGGAGCTGCGTGCTTGCCTCGGGTTCCGCTTCGGCCAGCATGCGCACCTGTTCCTCGATGATCGCG
The DNA here is from genome assembly GCF_058782005.1 of Sphingomonas sp. FW306-1B-B10E. Taxonomy (NCBI): domain Bacteria; kingdom Pseudomonadati; phylum Pseudomonadota; class Alphaproteobacteria; order Sphingomonadales; family Sphingomonadaceae; genus Sphingomonas; species Sphingomonas sp. FW306-1B-B10E. The sequence continues at coordinate 16,752 of NZ_JBYSXG010000002.1, read as the reverse complement.
CGCGATCCTTCGACCACGGCGATGGCGAGATCGCTCTTGCCGGCGAAATGGTGATGGATGCTCGCCTTGCGGATGCCGACGGCGGCGGCGATGTCGGCATAGCTGAACCCGTTATAGCCGCGGCTCATGATCAGCCGCCGGGCTTCGTCGAGAATCTGCTGAGCAGTGGGTCGCGTGACTTGCATATTTCTACCTTCCAATTGGTAGATAGGTCGTTGCGCAGTGGCCGGCAATCGCATAGCGGCATCTACCTACTGGTAGATAGATTCGGAGAAATGCCGTGCGTGATTTTGCAGAACCGAGCACCGCGACGACGCCCGCCGCTGCATCCGCGAAGTTGCGGAACTATTATTTCCTCCGCGCCGGGGTCGCAGCCGCGTGGGTCGGCACGGCGGCCACGCTCGGCAGGGCCGAGCCGGTTGCTGCCATTGCGCTGCTGATCGCCTATCCGGCTTGGGACGCGCTCGCCAATTTGGTCGACGGCGAACGCAATGGCGGGCTGCGCGCCAATCGGACCCAGGCACTCAATGCCGTGGTGAGCGGCGCGACGGCGATCGCGATCGCGGCGGCAAGCGGCGACATCCGGACCGTAATCGGGATTTTCGGCCTGTGGGCGACCCTCGCCGGGCTGTTGCAACTCGCGACCGGGGTGCGGCGCTGGAAGACCTATGGGGCGCAATGGGCGATGATCCTGAGCGGCGCGCAGTCGGCACTGGCAGGCGGATTCTTCATCAGCCGATCGACTGGGGCGGCGATGCCCGGCATTGGCGACGTCATCGGCTATGCCGGGTTCGGCGCGTTCTATTTCCTCGTTTCGGCGCTGTGGCTGCGGTTTCGGCGCAATCGCTAAACCCGCTCTTAACCACCGCTGCGCCACAACGGCCTCGCAAATTTGCTCCGGGGCCCCATGGACGACCTGATTCAGGAATTCATCGCCGAGACGCGCGAGACGCTTGAAGCGCTCTCGGGCGAGATCGTCGCTTGGGAGGCGCAGCCCGCGGATCGCGCACGGCTGGATGCGATCTTCCGCTTCGTGCACACCGTGAAGGGAAGCTGCGGCTTTCTGGACCTGCCGCGCCTCGGACGGCTGAGCCACGCCGCCGAGGACGTGCTCGCGCAGGTCCGCGAAGGCGTCCGCGCCCCAGATCGGCCGCTGGTCAACGCCGTGCTGGCGATCGTCGACCGGATCGGCGAGCTGGTCGAGGCGATCGATTCGGGGACGAGCCTGCCCGATCAGGGCGATGAGTTGCTGATCACTGCGCTGGCGGAAGGCGCCGAGGAAGTGGCGCAGGCCAATCTTCCCGGGCTGCACCGGGCGCCGGCGCGCAGCGTGCGGCTGAATGTCGACCTGCTCGACCGGATGATGTCGGGGATGTCCGACATGGTGCTGGCGCGCAACGAACTGGCGCGTCGGCTGCGCGGCGGGGATATCGATCCTACGATTGAGGCTGCCCTCGAACGGCTTTCGCTCACCGTCGGTGAGATGCGCGACACGGTGACGCGCACGCGGATGCAGAAGATCGACGCCTTGTTCTCGGCATTGCCGCGGATGGTGCGCGATACGGCGGCCGGACTGGGCAAGTCGGTGTTGCTCCAGGTCGAGGGATCGGACGTCGAGCTCGACCGCGAGATGATCGAGATGATGCGCGATCCTCTGGTCCACATCGTCCGCAATTCCATCGATCACGGGATTGAGTCCCCGATCGAGCGCCGCGCCGCGGGCAAGCGTGAAAATGGCCGGCTCACCGTTTCGGCGCGCCAGTCCGGCAACCAGATCATCATTGAGATCGCCGATGACGGCCGCGGAATCGATACCGAGAAGCTGATCCGCAAGCTCGTCGCCAATGGCAGGGACGAGGCCAAGCTCCGCGCCTTGCCAGAGCGGGCGAAGCTCGACCTGGTGTTCGAGCCCGGCCTGTCGAGCAAGGACGAAGTCAGCGAGGTCTCGGGCCGCGGCGTGGGAATGGACATCGTCCGCGCGTCGATCGAGCAGATCGGCGGTCGCGTCGACCTCGACAGCACGCCGGGCAAGGGGCTCAGGCTCGCGATCCACGTTCCGCTGACTCTGTCGATCATTTCGGCGATCGTCGTCGGCGCGGGCGGACAGCGCTTCGCGATCTCGCGCCAGGCGATCGAGGAGATCGTTACCGATCAGGGCGAGGCGATCCGGATCGACACGATCGGCGGCGCGCGCGTTCTCAGCGTGCGCGGCCGACGGATGCCCTTGCTCAACCTATGCGAAGTGCTCGGTATCCCGCGCGCCGTTCATAATGGCCCGCGGATGATCTCGATCGTCAATATCGGCGAAGGCAGCTACGCGCTCGCTGCCGATATGGTGCTCGACAATGAGGAACTGGTGATCAAGCCGGCATCGCCCGCGGTGATGTCGACCGGGGTCTATGCCGGGCAGACCTTGCCCGATTCCGGACTGCCGATGCTGCTGCTCGACTGCGCCGGGATCGCGCATGTCGCTGGGCTCGACTTCAATCGCGACGACGACCAGGTCGAGGACGATGTCGCGATCGCCGAGGCCGATGCCGGCATTCCGGCCTTGCTGTTCATCGATCTCGATGGTGCGCGCCGCGCGGTGCCGCTGGCGGCGGTCGACCGCGTCGAGCAAGTCGACGGCGACAGCGTGCGCTTCGCCGCGGGCCGTCACCGCGTGACGATCGACGGGCGCATCCTGCCGCTCGCGGCGCAGGGCGAGATCGAAGGCCGCGCGCAGATCAGCGTGTTGCGTCTGAAGGACGGCGCCAACGAAGTCAGCTATGCCATCGACGAGGCGCTCGACATCATCAGCCTGCCCGAGGAGATAGTGCCAGCGCGCGAGCCGGGACCGATCGCGGGCGTGGCATTGATCGACGGCGAGCAGGTCGAACTGCTCGATATCCTGTGGGTGTTCGACGAGCATGCCGACCGCGAGAGCGAGGCGCATGCGCCGCTCTGCCTGATCGCGGGCGACAAGGACGGCTGGATGGCCTCGTTCGTGCGGCCCTTGCTCGAGACCGCAGGCTACCGCGTCGCGACGCAGCTTTCGCCCGGCGAAGCGCCGGCCGTGGTGCTCTCGGCCGACGAGGCGCCGGTCGCGCTGGCGCCTAAGGCGCCCGTGGTCCGCCTGCGCAGCCGCCGGGCGGCGGCGGGTGTGGGCGATGACAGCGTCTACCGCTATGACCGCGCGGGGCTGCTCTCCGCGCTCCAGGCCCGCATGGCCGGGGAGGGCCGCTGATGACGCACCTCTATCTCATCGCCCAATTGGCCGGGCGCGCCGTAGCGATCGACTCGAACCAGGTCGAATCGGTGGTCGATATAGGCGAGGTTACGCAGGTGCCGCTCGCCTCGCAGCATGTCCGCGGGCTCGCCGCGCTGCGCAGTCGCGTAGTGACCGTGGTCGACACGCACAGCGCACTCGGGCTCGACAGCTCGCGTGATGCGCGCCGCGCCGTGATCACGCATGTCGACGGGCATCATTACGCATTGCTGGTCGATGCGCTGGACGACGTCGCGCCGTTCGAGCTGCTGCCGCTCGCCGGGGGCGTCGCGCTGGGCAGCGCGTGGCAGCGCGCTGGGCGCGGCATCGTCGAGCGCGACGGCGAGCCGATCCTGGCCATCGACCTCGCGGCCTTGGTGCCCGGCTATTCCGCGACGCTGAACTGATTTTGGCCGGTTAACCCGGTCCTCACATCTCTGCCGCACTATGATGGAACAGACGCCTGACTATCGGGGAACAGGGAAACATGAAGACTTGTCTCGTCGTCGACGACTCCAAGGTGATCCGCAAAGTCGCGCGGCACATCCTCGAGACGCTCGACTTTGAAGTGCGCGAGGCCGGCGACGGCCGCGAGGCGCTCGATTCGTGCATGGCAGCGGCGCCGGACGTTATCCTGCTCGACTGGAACATGCCGGTAATGAGCGGAATGGATTTTCTGCGCGCGCTCAAGGATTCGGGTCTTCCGCAGCGCCCCAAAGTGGTGTTCTGCACCACCGAGAATGGCATGGCCTATATCCGCGCCGCGATCGAAGCCGGGGCCGACGAATATGTCATGAAGCCGTTCGATCGCGAGACGCTCGAGAGCAAGCTGCAGATCGTCGGCGTCGCCTGAGCGCCGAACGCCGCATGGCCGTCGCACTTTCCTCTGTTCTTCCGGAGTCGCGCGGCGCCCTGCCGCCGGCGCAGGTCCTGATCGTCGACGATTCGGTCGTCGCGCGATCGGTGCTCGGCCGGATGGTCGACGGCACGCGGCGGTTCCGCGTCGCCGCAGCGTTGAGCGATGTGCGCGGCGCGCTCGACTATCTCCAGAGCCATCACGTCGACGTGGTGCTGCTCGATATCGACATGCCCGGGATCGACGGACTGACCGCGCTGCCCGACGTGCTTGCCGCGGGCAAGGGCGCCAAGGTGCTGATCGTTTCCTCTTCCGCCGACGAAGGCGCCGCGGTGACGGTGCAGGCGCTCGCGCTCGGCGCCGCCGACACTTTGGTCAAGCCGGGGATCGGCACGTTCGGCGGACGCTTCGCCGAGGTGCTCGAAGAACGCCTTTCGCGGCTGGTCGAAGCTTCCGAGCACCACCATCAGGCGGCTTCGCGCCAGAGCCCGGAGACGGCGCTGCACGACTTCGATGTGGTCGCGATCGGCGCATCGACCGGGGGCATTCATGCGCTGAGCCAGTTGTTGCGGGCGATCCCCGCCAGCTTCCAGATCCCGATTTTCGTCACGCAGCACCTGCCGATCTCGTTCATGAGCTATTTCGCGGCACAGCTTGCCGTGCTCGGCGGGCGGCCGTGCGAAGTCGCCACCGATCGCATGCGAGTGCGGCCGGGCCGGATCATCGTTGCCCCCGGCGATGCGCACATGCGCGTGGTCAAGATGTCCGACGGCTGGTCGATCCGGCTGAGCGACGAACGCTCGTTGAGCGGATGCATGCCTTCGGTCGATCCGATGTTCGAATCGATCGCGGAAGTGTTCGGCAAGCGTGCGCTCGGCGTCGTGCTGAGCGGCATGGGCCGCGACGGCGCCGATGGTGCGCGGCACCTGGTCGAGGCCGGCGGGCGCATCCTCGTGCAGGACCGCGATAGCTCGACGATCTGGGGAATGCCCGGCGCAGTGGCCAATGCCGGCCATGCCAGCGCGGTGCTCCCCCCCGATGAGATCGGCCGGCTGATCGCCTGGCAGGGGAGGGCATGATGCACTTTCCCGTCACTACGCCCGCCACCTCGTCGGGCGCGATGAACATCATCTCGGCGCTGCTCGAACAGCGCACCGGGCAGCAGATCGCCGCGAACCGGGCGTGGCGCATCGAGACCGCGCTCAAGCCGCTGCTGCGCGAAAAGGGACTTGCCTCGCTCGATCAGCTGGTCGCTCAGCTCGTCGCGACGCGGACGGGGGATTTGGGGGATCAGGTCGTGGATGCACTGCTGAACCAGGAAACGAGCTTCTTCCGCGACGCCGCGGTGCTCGACATGGTCGCTGACGCCACCAAGGCGATGCAGGCCGAGCTCGGCGGGCGCAAGGTGCGGATCTGGTCGTCGGGCTGCTCGACCGGTCAGGAACCGCTCAGCCTCGCGATGCTGTTCGACGAGCGCGGCATGGGGCAGGGCGCGACTGCGCCCGAGATCGTCGCGACCGATGTCTCGCCCGCCGCGCTCAATCGTGCGCGCGCCGGGCATTATTCGCAGTTCGAGATCCAGCGCGGGCTTCCGGTGCGGCGGATGATGACGTGGTTCGACAGCGCCGGGGGCGATTGGGCGGCCAAGCCCGATCTGCTGCGCCGCATCACGTTCCGCCAGCACAACCTCACTGCCGACGCGCCGCCGCCTGGCAAGTTCGACGTGGTACTCTGTCGCAATGTCATGCTCTATTTTTCGCAGGACGTGCGCCGCGACGTGTTCGCGATCCTAGCCGCATCGATCCGGCCGGGCGGGCTGCTCGTCCTCGGCGCCGGCGAGACGGTCATCGGGCTGACCGACCAGTTCAAGCCGTGCGACCAGTATCGCGGTTTCTATCGCGCCGTCGAGGGCGTACCGGCGAAGCGCGCAGTCTTCGGCTGATCGCGCTCTTGCCGGAGGCCGGTTCGCGCTCGTAACGTCGCCGCGATGACCCAGGGCCTCCCGATCATAGACGCGCCATCGCCCAATTTCGACGCGCGCGAACTGCCGATCTCGATGCTGGTGCTGCACTATACCGGCATGGAAAGCGCGCAGGCGGCGATCGACCGGCTGCGCGATCCCGAGGCCAAAGTGTCGGCGCATTATCTTGTCGACGAGGACGGCAGCATCCTGCGGCTGGTCGACGAGCGGCACCGCGCCTGGCACGCCGGGCGCTCGCACTGGCGCGGCGTGACCGACGTCAATTCGGCGTCGATCGGGATCGAGATCGTCAATCCCGGGCACGAATTCGGCTATCGCCCTTTCCCCGATGCGCAGATGGGATCGCTGATCCCTTTGGTCGCGGAGATCAAGGAACGCCACGGCATCACCCGCGGTAACGTCGTCGGCCATTCGGACGTGGCGCCGGCGCGCAAGCAGGATCCAGGCGAATTGTTCAACTGGCACGCGCTGGCGCGGCTGCGGCTGGCATTGCCGCGACCGACCAAGAATCTCGTCGATCCGGGCTGGCCCGATGCAGGGTTCATGCTTGCGCTCGAGCGGTTCGGCTACGACGTGACCGAGCCCGAGGCCGCGGTGACGGCGTTCCAGCGGCGCTTCCGCCCAGAACTGATCGACGGCGAGATCGACATGGAATGCCGCTGCATCCTGCTCGCCTTGCTGCTGCCCAAGCCCCAGGGCGACGATTGAGATAGCTGCACGAAAAAGAAGGTGTGCGGCTGATTCACCGTTTTCGGCAATTCCGTGGCAGCGCCGGGGCGCCTACCGTCGACCGCTGGAGGCAGCAAAATGCTCAATGGTAGCGGAATGACTCGGATGGGTCCGGTGCAGGTACGGCTCAGCGGCGTGATCAAGGTCGATGCGGACGACAAGGAAGTCCCCGCGGTCAACACCCCGACGGTCGCCGAGGCGACGGCGTTGCTCGACCGCAGCGCGCGCGTGAACGGCGCCGATGGCGTGATCGAGGTGGGTTCGGACTATCGCCGCATCGCGATCGGGCGCGGGCCGCTGTCGACGCAGACCCTGGTGGCGGTGCAGGCCTGGGGTACGGCAGTCAAGGAAGCCGAGATCGCCGAGAAGCAGGAAGCGCCCGAACAGGACACCCCCGACGCGGCATAGGCCTTGCGCGGCGCTCGCGCGGCGCTAGAGCGGTTCGGCCAGAGGGTTGGGCGGCCGCGGGTGCGCAAGCACGCGAGGAAAGTCCGGGCTCCACGGAACCACGGTGCCGGGTAACGCCCGGCGGGCCAGCTTGCTGGCTTAGGGAAAGTGCCACAGAGAGCAGACCGCCCGCTGATTCTTCGGGATTGAGGGCAAGGGTGAAAGGGTGCGGCAAGAGCGCACCGCGCGACGGGCAACCGAAGCGGCACGGCAAACCCCACCGGGAGCAAGACCGAATAGGGGCGGCACATGGGCCTGGTTCCGGCCCGTCGCCCGGGTTGGTTGCTGGAGCGGCGGAGCAATCCGCCGCCTAGAGGAATGGTCGCACATCGCGTCTCGGCGCGAGGACAGAACCCGGCTTATAGACCCTCTGGCAATCGTGCTCCTGCGAAAGCAGGAGCCCAGGGTCGCGAGCGAGGTGCTCAATAGTACTGGGGTCTCGCTTTCGTAGGGGCACTGCGGTGTTTTGACGGGTGGCGTTCAGGCATTCGCGCCCCTATCTGGCCCCCATGCCACGTGCGACACGATCTTCCGACTGGGGCTTCCCTCGCTGGCGCGAATATGGCGCCGAGCGCGAGGCCGTGAAGGTGCGGCTGTGCGACCGGCACGGCTGCGAGGAGCCCGGCGACCGCCCGGCGCCCAAATCGCCCAACAGCCCCGATCGCTGGTATTTCTGCGAGACGCACGCCGGCGAGTACAACCGCAACTGGAACTATTTCGAAGGGCTGACCGCCGAAGAGGCCGCGCAGCGCGAGGCCGAGGAGCGGCGCGACGCGTCGGGCTTTGCCGAATCGAAGCACAATAGCTGGGCCGGCCCCGGCGACGGCAGCCGCTCGCGCGACGAGATGCGCGCGCTCGAAGTGCTCGACCTCGAAGTCGATGCCGATTTCGAGACGGTGCGACTGGCGTGGCGGCGGCTCGCCAAGTCGAATCACCCCGACGTCAAGCCGGGCGACGCCGAGGCGTCGAAGCGCTTCCAGGCGATCCAGGCGGCGTATGAAGTGCTCAAGACCGCCGAAGAGCGCCGGACTTGGAAGCCCGATTGAAGCCTTCGGTCCGATCGAACTGGTCCAATGCCGTGCTGGTCTGTTCGAAATGCTCAAAGAAGCTCGACGGCGGGTTCGGGCCCAAGGGCAGGACGCCGCTCGCCAAGGCGCTGCGGAAGCACCTCGGGCTCGGCAAGGGCCGCAAGAGCGCGGCGGGAATCGTCGAGGTCAAATGCCTAGGGGTGTGCCCGCGCGGCGCGGTGACCGTGGTCAACGGCGTCGCGGCGCGCGAATGGCTGCTGGTGCCCGAGGGGGCGGATCTGGATGTGGTGGCGGCGGAGCTGGGGTTAGCTCCCTAACGTCCCGCTCACCCTGAGCTTGTCGAAGGGCGGGCCTTCTTCTGCCGTCAGCTCGCAAGAGAAGAACGGTGCTTCGACAAGCTCAGCACGAACGGGGAGCGGCGTCGCTCTATGCCTCCGCGTACCGCGTCGCAGTCTCGCGGATCAACGCGATCATGTTGGGGATGCCCTGGGTGCGGTTCGAGCTGAGCTGATTGCGCAGGTCGAACGGAGCGAGCGCGGCCTCGATGTCGGTGGCGAGGATCTCGGCCGGGCTGCGGTCCTGGACGGTGAGCAGCACGAGCGCGATGATACCCTTGGTGATCGCCGCATTCGAATCGGCGAGGAAGTGGAGCGCGCCGTCATCCTTGCGCGTAGGGTAGACCCATACCGATGCCGAGCAGCCGCGGACGAGCGTGGCGTCGGTCTTGAGCGGCTCGGGCATCGGCTCGAGGCCGCGGCCGAGATCGATCAGCAGGCGATAGCGGTCGTCGGCGTCGAGGAATTCATATTCGTCCTGGAGGTCGGCGAGGCTGGTCATGCCGGGCGCTATAGCGTGCGGTTGCCGCTCGCATAGCCCCTCCCCCTGGAGGGGAGAGGCTTAAGAAGGGTCAGAGATCCACCCCGGCGGCGATCGCCTCTAATTTGCGGATGCGTTCCTTGAGGTCGGCGATCTCGATGCGCGATGCAGCGGAGGGCATTGCCGGCTCAGCGTCGAATGCCGGATTGCGGTGCTCGGCGAGCTCCTGCTGCTTGAATGCGAGCCAGCCGCGCCAGCCGGAGAGGCCCGCCGCGGTGACCATAGCGAGGCCGGCGAGGCCCGAGACCGAAAGCGTGATGTAGAGATTGGGATCGATGGTCATTGCATGCCTCCCTGATCCGGAGTTTCGGCGCCTCAGGCGCCCAGTTGCTGCTGCCGGGCGAGCTTTTCCGCGCGGCGAACGGGGCGGTCCCGGCTTTCGGCAAGGGCAATGGCTCCCCCGCACAGTGCCGTAAGCACTGCGAACACGACGATGATCATTTGAATTTCCTTGTGTTTGCTGCGCCAGGCAGCGGGATCAGTTGAGCGGCGCGTCGCGCAGCTGTTCGATTTCATCCGCGACGGCGATGCCGCGGTCGGTGACGATCCGTTCGAGCACCCGGACCCTTTGCTCGAGACGCTCGGTCTGCGCGGCGTATTGCGCGGCCTTTTCGGCGACCATCTGGGATTCGATCTCCATCTGGCGCTCCTTGAGCTTGAACCAGGGCCGGACGAACACGCCGCCGAAGATGGCGAGCAGGCCGCAGGAGATGCCGAGGATCGGGATAAGCAGCGGGTTGATCATCGTTCGGCTCCTCAGTTGGTCTTGCCGCGCAGCTGCTCGATCTCGCGATCGAGGCTGTGGGCGCTGTCGGTGACGATGCGTTCGACATTGGCGAGGCGGTCCTTGACCGAGCCGAGCTCGGCGCGAAGCTGCGCATTTTCCTGGCTCAGCAGCCGGATGCGCTCGATCGCCTCGTCATTCTTCTGCGGGTAGATCGCCTTGCCCCAGCTGTTCTCGAGCGGATAGCCGTTCTTGATCCGGAGCCAGGTGGTGAAGATCCACCCGATGATCCCGAAGAAGCCGAGCAGCATGCCGCCGCCGAGGATCCAGGGGAGGTTGTTCATGATCGCCGCGTCGTTCATCGGATGGGCTCCTTCGTTCAACGCAGGCTGTCGATTTCGCGGGCGACCCGCTCGGCGGGATCGGTGGCGATCCGTTCGAGCACCGCGATCCGCTCCTCGAGCCGCGAGATCTGACCGGTCAGCCGCTCGTTCTCGGTGGAGAGCAGCGCGATCTTGCGGTCGGCCTCCAGGTCGCCGGCGGGCTCGCCACGACGGCGGCTGCGGCGCTCTTCCATCGGATAGCCGTGCTTGGCACGGACCCAGGTCTGGAAGGCCTTGGATGCCATGACCGCCGCGACGATCAGCACCGGTACCAGCCAACTCAACTCCCTCATTTCTTCCTCCCTGTTGACGGCCGCGCTCAGCGCAGGCTGTCGATCTCGTCGGCGAGCCGCGTGTTGCGGCTCGTATAGTACATCTCGATGTCGGCGAGGCGGCGATCGATGTCGCGGAAGGTCGAGCGGACCTGCGCGGTCGAGCGGCTCGGGTTCGAGCGGACGCCCTGCCAGAACTTCTCTTCCTCAGGGCCCTGGTAGAGCCCGGCCGGCTTGTTCGGCGCGAGCCAGGCGACGAGGAAGTAGAAGAACACCGAGGTGAAGCTGGTCGCGAAGGCGAGGAAAACCATTCCTACCCGGAGCCAGATCGCCTCGATCCCGGTGTAATCGGCGAGGCCCGAGCAGACCCCGAGAACCTTGGCATTCTGCTTGTCGAGATAGAATTTGGTGCGGACGGACATTTCAGTTCCTCCTCGAGATGTCGAAGGGGCTCGGCTCCTGGCGCGAGGCGGAGAGCGGCCGGAAATCGGGGTTGTCGGCGGCGATGATGCGTTCGACGGTGAGCAGGCGCTCCTCGAGCTGCTTGGCGGTGTAATAGAGCTCATCGAGAAGCTTCTCGTCCTCGCCGGTGATCGTTGCGGCGGTCTTCCACCGAGTGATGTAGTGCATGATCACCCAGGGAAGGCCGACGAACAGGATTCCGACGATGACGATGGGCAGGAAAACCTCTTCCATCGCTTACGCCCCCTTGTTCAGACGTGCCTTGAGCGCTTCGAGCTCGGCATCGACCTTCTCGGACGAGCGTAGTTCGGCAATCTCTTCCTCGAGCGTCTTGGGCGCGGCGCCTAGGCCGGCTGCATCGGCGCGCCCCTCGGCGAAATCGACCCGGCGTTCGAGGACGTCGAAGCGCGAAAAGGCATCCTGCATCTTCGAGCCGTTGGTCATCTCGCGCAGGCGGGTGCGGTTGTTCGCGCTCTCCAGCCGAGCGACGATCGAGTTCTGACGGACCCGCGCCTCGCGCAGCTTGTTCTGCAGCTTGTTGATGTCCTCTTCCGAAGCCTTGAGCGCTTCGTCGAGCACGTTGATCTCGGTCGAGAGCTGCTCGCACATGTCGGCGGCCTTCTGCTTTTCGACCAGCGCGGCCTTGGCGAGATCCTCGCGGCCCTTGGAGAGCGCCAGCTCGGCCTTCTCGGTCCAGCTCTCCTGGAGCTTTTCGAGCTTGGCGATGTGGCGGCGCATTTCCTTCTGATCGGCGATCGTGCGCGCAGCGGAGGCGCGAACCTCGACCAGGGTCTCCTCCATCTCGAGGATGATCATGCGGATCATCTTGGCCGGATCCTCGGCCTTGTCGAGAAGGTCGGTGACGTTGGCGGCGATGATATCGCGGGTTCGCGAGAAGATACCCATTCTAACAGCTCCTTCGTTTTTTTCGGGGTCCGCCGGGAGTGACTAGGGGGTGCCCCTCCCGGCGGGTTTCCGCTCGCGGGGCGGCGAGCGGAGCGACCTGGTTTGCCTTAGACGATCGCGGGGCCGACGGCGCCGGCCATCAGGATGGCGCTGGCGAAGAAGGCGACGGTGATGGCGAAAAAGGCGTTGCGGACATTCTTGGCTTCGTACGTCATGATCTCGTTTCCCTGAACCTGTGTTTCGATGCGCCCGTTGCGGGCTTGTCGACAGCTTTGCAGGAGGCGTGCCAATTCACGAGAATGGCTGAAATCCGCCATTCTTTCCCTTCATCCCGCATTCGGCGGCTAGATAGGGCTTGCCAAGGTTTAGGAAAATTCGCCAAAGCTTCGGCATGGAGCGCGCAACCCAGGTCATCGGACAATCCGGAGCTTTTCTCGACGCGTTGGAGCGCGCCAGCCGCGCCGCTGCGCTCGACCGCCCGGTCCTGGTCATCGGCGAGCGCGGCACCGGCAAGGAGCTGGTCGCCGAGCGCCTCCACCGGCTGAGCCCGCGCTGGGACCAGCCGCTGATCGTAATGAATTGCGCGGCGCTGCCCGAGACGCTGATCGAGGCCGAATTGTTCGGGCATGAGTCCGGCGCGTTTACCGGCGCTACCAAAGCGCGTGCAGGGCGCTTCGAGGAGGCGCATCGCGGGACGCTATTTCTCGACGAGTTGGGAACGCTGTCGATGGCGGCGCAGGAGCGGCTGCTCCGTGCGGTCGAATATGGCGAGGTGACGCGGATCGGCGCATCGCGGCCGCTCAACGTCGACGTGCGCATCGTCGCGGCGACCAACGAGCATCTGCCCGACAAGGTCGAGAAGGGCACGTTCCGCGCCGACTTGCTCGACCGGCTGAGCTTCGAGGTGGTTACCCTGCCGCCGCTGCGTGCGCGACGGGGCGACATCGAAGTGCTCGCCGAATTCTTCGGGCGGCGGATGGCATCGGAGATCGGGCTCGCCGACTGGCCGGGCTGGGGGCCGAACGCGCTCGACGCGTTGCTGACCTATGACTGGCCGGGCAATGTCCGCGAGCTGCGCAACGTCGTAGAGCGCGCAGTGTATCGCTGGGAGCGCGAGGGGCCGGTCGATTCGATCGAGATCGATCCGTTCAAGTCGCCGTTCCGCCCGCGGACCGCGGCCGCCGCGCCGGCTGCGGCGCCTGTAGAGGCGGCGCCCGCGCCGGCGGGCGAGACCGCGCCGTTGGCGGCGTTCGACGGCGGGACGGACTTCAAGTCGCGAGTCAATGCGTTCGAGCGGCAAGTGCTGTCGCGCGCGCTCGCCGAGCATCGCTACAACCAGCGCTCGACCGCGGAGGCGCTGGGGCTGACCTACGACCAGCTGCGCCACGCGCTCAAGCGGCACGAGCTGCTGGGGGCGGGGGGCTAGGCTGGGTCCCAGATCGCTTTTTTCGTTTGTCGCGCGCAATGAAATTTGCGGGACAGCGGGGGTTTTTCGGGGCTAGGGAAGGACCGCAACCCGCTACCGATCGTTGGGCGGGTCGAATCCTTTTCGCCGACGGAGATTCCCCATGGCTTTCGAACTTCCCGCGCTGCCTTACGACAAGGACGCACTCGCCCCGCACATGTCGGCGGAAACGCTCGAATTCCATCATGGCAAGCACCACAAGGCCTATGTCGACAAGACCAATGGCTTCGTTGTCGAAAAGGGCCTGGACGGGCTCAAGCTCTCCGAGGTCATCGCCAAGGCCAAGGAAACCGGCGACAAGGGCCTGTTCAACAACTCGGCCCAGGTGTGGAACCACAGCTTCTTCTGGCAGTGCCTGAGCCCCGAGAAGCAGACTCCGAGCGGCAAGCTGGCCGACCTGATTACCGAGGGCTTCGGTTCGGCCGATGCGCTGGTCAAGCAGCTGGTGACCGAGTCGACCAACCACTTCGCCAGCGGCTGGGGCTGGCTGGTGCTCGACGGCGGCAAGCTCAAGGTGACGTCGCTGCACGACGCCGACACGCCGGTCGTCTATGAAGGCATGCAGCCGCTGCTGACGATCGACGTTTGGGAGCACGCTTATTATGTCGATTACCGCAATGCGCGGCCGGCCTATCTCGACGCCGTCTCGGCGAACCTGATCAACTGGGACTTTGTCGCGCAGAACCTCGACGGCCAGGGCGTCAGCCGGGCGGATCAGGGCTGAACTGCTCTTCCCCTCTCCTCGGGCCGAGGAGAGGGGTTCGTCTCAATCAATCCTTGGCACCGCCCTGTTTCACGTCGCGTTCGATGCGGAAGCCCCATTCGTCGGTGCCGTTGCCGCATTTACCCTCGATCGCCTTGCCATCCTCGACGATACGGCCCGTGCAGGATCCGGCGTCCGCAGTAGCTTCATTGCGATATTTGTATGCGAGCTGGGTGTCGGTGATCCTGCCTTCGCCCACGCTCATCCGCTCGCCATCGCGGGTTGACGTGTAGCGGAACGCGGTGCCGGTCTGCTCGAAGGTGTAGCGATAACCCTCTGAATCGTGCCAGCCGCCCGCCACATCGCTTGTGCTCGCAGCTGCGCGCGTCCGATCTGCTTCCGGTTCTGGCGTGGGTAACGGCGCACTATTAGTCGCACCAGCTATGGGGCTCGCAACGGGGTCTGGTGCCGTAGCAGGTCCAGCCATCATCACCGAAGCGCCGAAGCCAAGCGCGCCGAGGAACATCAGCCCGAACGCGGCGAGCTTTACCTTGTCCCCAGAGGCCTGGAAGAATCGCCAAGCCAGGAAGGCGAGCACGAGGACGATCAGCGAAAGCACGCCGAGATTGCTTCTCGCAGCTGCCTCGATCACCTTCGGTACGTCCAGCTTGCCCACGTCCGCTGCCCCTTCACATCGCGATTCGACGGTGCGAAGCTATGCTCGATCAACGCGCGCGCCAATGCGCGACGGGTAATCAGCCTTCGGGAGGAAGCGGGGCGTCTTCGGGCTTTTCGAGCTGCAGACCGTGCTTGAGCAGCATCGGGATGTTGAGCATCGCGAACACCAGGGTCATCGGGATCACCGCCCAGGTCTTGAAGGTGACCCATTGGTCCCAGTTGAGCGCGTGGCGCATGATCTCGTTGAGCACCGCCATCGCGACGAAGAAGCCCGTCCAATTGATCGTCAGCAGCCGCCAGCCCTTGGCCGACAGCCCTGGATAGGCGGTCTCGAGCAGCGCCTGGAGCAGCGGCTTCTTGGTGACCAGGCCATAGCCTAGGATCACCGCGAACATCGTATAGACGATCGTCGGCTTGATCTGGATGAAGGTCTGGTCGTGATAATAGAGCGTGAGCGCGCCGAAGGGCAGGACGAGCGCGGCGGTGATCCACAGCATCGGCGAGACGTGCCGCGCCTTCCACCACGACAGCAGCATCGCGGCGACCATGGCGACCATAAATGCTGCGGTGGCGGCGAGGATGCGTTGGATCTGCAGGCCCGGCGCGTAGCTGTTGACGAGGAAGAAGATCGCGAGCGGACCGAAATCGATCAGCATGCGCATGCCCGGGGCAAGGGGTTTGCGAGGCTCAGCCATGGGTCGGGTTTTCCACGCCGGCGATGATGCGGGCGACTTCGTTGGCGTCGAACGGGCGGAGGTCGTCGACCTTCTCGCCAACGCCGATCGCGTGAATAGGAAGGCCGTATTTCTCGGCCGCGGCGACGAGGACGCCGCCGCGCGCAGTGCCGTCGAGCTTGGTCATGACGAGGCCGGTGACGCCGGCGACTTCCTTGAACACCTCGATCTGGCTCAAGGCGTTCTGGCCGGTGGTCGCGTCGAGCACGAGGACGACGTCGTGCGGTGCGGCGGGATTGAGCCGGCCGAGCACGCGGCGGATCTTGGCGAGCTCGTCCATCAGCTCGCGCTTGTTCTGGAGCCGGCCGGCGGTGTCGACGATCAGCACGTCGATCCCGGTTGCGGTGGCCTGCTTGACCGCCTCGAAGACGATGCCGGCGGCGTCGCCGCCCTCGGGGCCGGTGACGATCGGGACGCCGATGCGCTCGGCCCAGGTCTTGAGCTGGCCGATCGCCGCAGCACGGAACGTGTCGCCCGCGGCGAGCATGACGCCATAGTCCTGCTCGACCAGCAAATTGGCGAGCTTGGCGATGGTGGTGGTCTTGCCGCTGCCGTTGACGCCGATGACGAGGATCACCTGCGGGCGCGGAAATGCCTCGATCTCGAGATGCCGGGCGACGGGCGCCAGCGCCTTCTCGATCTCCTCGGCGACGACGAGGCGGATGCCGAGCTCTTCCATGTTGCGCTCATACTGGCCCTCTGCGAGGCGCGCGCGGACCTTGGCGGCGGTGCCGGGGCCGAGGTCCGAGGCGATCAGCGCTTCCTCGATGTCGTCGAGGGTCGCATCGTCGAGCCGCGCGCCGGAAAGCCCGGCGAGGTTACCGAGCAGGCGATCGGAGGTCTTCTTGAAGCCGCCGAGCAGCTTGTTGTGCCATGAGGGATTGCTGCTCATGCCGCGACTCCGATGAGCTTGCCGTCTTCCACGCCGGTAATCGTAACAGCCACAATCTCTCCAACCGTTCGCGCTGAGCCCGTCGAAGCGCCGTCCTGCTCCTTCTCTCCGGGGGAGGAAGAAGTACAGCCCTTCAACAAGCTCAGGGCGAACGGGGCGGGGGACAGCCTGACTTCGGCGAAGTCGGGCGCGTGCCCACGGTCGCCGGGGCGTTCGATGAGAATGGCTTGCTCGGTTCCGACCAGCGTTTCTAGCCAACGCGAACGCCGTGCTGTCGCCGCCTCGCGCAGCCGGGCGGCGCGGGCCTTGATCACCGCCGGGGCGACCTGGGGCATCCGCGCGGCGGGGGTGCCGGCGCGGGGGCTGTAG
>NZ_JBYSXG010000029.1:0-56808 GCF_058782005.1 Sphingomonas sp. FW306-1B-B10E | reverse complement strand
CCCCCTCCCCGTGCCGGGGAGGATCAGCAGGAAGTCGCATCAAATCTTCCAGCCCGAATGGATCGCCACGAGCCCGCCGAGCAGCGGCTCGACCTTGGTCTGCGTGAAGCCCGCGTCGCGGATCATGCTTTCGAATTCGGGCATCGGCGGGAAGCGGCGGATCGATTCGATCAGATAGCGGTACGAATCGGAATCGTGGGCGAGCAGCTTGCCTAGCCGCGGCACGAGATGGTGCGAATAGGCGTCATATACCTGGCCGAATCCCGGCCACTGCGTCGTGGAGAATTCGAGGACGAAGAAGCGGCCGCCGCGCTTGAGGACGCGGTGTGCCTCGCGCAGGGCCTTGGGGATGTCGGTCACGTTGCGGATGCCGAAGGCGATGGTGTAGGCGTCGAAGAACCTGTCGGGCCATTGCAGGCTCTCGGCATTGGCCTCGCTCCACACCAGGCCGTCAATGCCGCGCTGCTGGGCACGCTCGACGCCGACCGCGAGCATTTCGGCATTGATGTCGGCGACGGTGATCGCCGCGCCCGACGGTGCCATGCGGAAGGCGATGTCGCCGGTGCCGCCGGCCATGTCGAGGATGTGCTCGCCGGCGCGCGGCTTGACGCGGCGGACGAACAGGTCCTTCCACAGGCGGTGCAGGCCCCCCGACATCGCATCGTTCATCAAATCGTATTTCGATGCGACGCTGGAAAAGACCTCGCCGACGCGGGCGGTCTTGTCCTCGGGGGCGATGTCTTCGTAACCGAAGGAGACGGTGTCGGGCATGTCCGGGGCCTTAGCGGGGCGGGGACGGGGTGCAAACCCCCGTCAGCCCGAGATAGGCGAGGCTATGCCGGAACTACCTGAAGTCGAGACGACGGTGCGCGGATTGGAGCCGGTGCTCAAGGGCGCGCGGATCGAGCGGGTGACGCTGCGGCGCGCGGACCTGCGGCGACCGTTTCCCGAGGATCTCGGCCAGCGGCTGACCGGCGCGACGGTGACCGGGCTCGGCCGGCGTGCCAAATACGGGCTGGTCGACACCGATCGCGGCGACACCATGGTTTTCCATCTCGGCATGTCGGGGCGCTGGCGGATCGACCCGGACGAGCTGGGCAAGCACGATCATTTCGTTATCGAGACCGCGAAGCACCGGCTCGCGCTCAACGACGCACGGCGATTCGGCTCGATCGACTTTGTCCGGACCGACGCGCTGGCGGAATGGCCTGCCTTCGCCGCGCTGGGTCCCGAGCCGCTCGGTGCCGAATTCGACGCGGCGCACCTCGCACGCGCATTCGAGAACCGCATCGCGCCGGTAAAGGCACTGCTGCTCGACCAGCGCGTCGTGGCGGGGCTCGGCAACATCTATGTCTGCGAGGCTTTGTACCTCGCGCGAATCGCGCCGACGCGCGCGGCGGGGACGATCACCAAGCCGCGGCTCGCCAGGCTGGTCGCGGCGATTCGTGAAGTGCTCGAGGCGGCGATTCGCGCCGGCGGGTCGACATTGCGCGATTATGCCCGGCCCGATGGCCAGCTCGGCTATTTCGCCAAGGAATGGCATGTATATGGCCGCGAAGGCGAGCCTTGCGAATGCGGAGGCCTGGTCGAGCGGCGGGTCGATTCCGGGCGATCGACCTTCTGGTGTCCGAAGT
This sequence comes from Sphingomonas sp. FW306-1B-B10E, assembly GCF_058782005.1. Taxonomy (NCBI): domain Bacteria; kingdom Pseudomonadati; phylum Pseudomonadota; class Alphaproteobacteria; order Sphingomonadales; family Sphingomonadaceae; genus Sphingomonas; species Sphingomonas sp. FW306-1B-B10E. The sequence goes on along the minus strand of NZ_JBYSXG010000029.1, from coordinate 55,174 downwards.
GCCAGAAATGATTGACCCGAATCGCCTCACACGTTAAGGGCCTCGCCTTTCCCGGCGTGGACCCGTGTCCGCGCCTCTCCTAATTGAGCAGGAACGAGACGGCATGGCGAATACGCCGCAAGCGAAGAAGCGTATCCGGCGGAACGACCGCCGCGCGGAGATCAACGGCAACCGCGTGAGCCGTATCCGCACCTTCCTCAAGAAGGTCGAGTCTGCGCTCGAATCGGGCGACAAGGCCGCCGCCGCGACCGCGCTTGCCGCCGCGCAGCCCGAGCTGCAGCGGGGCGTTGCCAAGGGCGTGCTCCACAAGAACACCGCCAGCCGGAAGTTCTCGCGCCTCAACAAGCGCGTGCAAGCGCTGGCGTAATCGTCACATTTCCGTAACGATGACCCCGCCGGACCCCTCCGGCGGGGTTTTTCGCGTGTGCAGCAAAGGCCTTAGCGACTGTCGCCGAACGGCACGGCCTAAGTCCCGGAAATCCAACGATTCGCATGCTTCAATTTTATGAAGGTTCAGCTAAGTCACTGATCTTTCAGGTCGAAATATGTGACAGCACGCAAATCCGTGGGTTATCCCGAGTCAACAAAACTATTTCACTTTCTTTGCATGCCGAGCCCTTGCTCGACTCAGTTTTCGGTTCCTAAAACAGTCCTCCCGGCGCGTTTCGTTGCCGGGCTTGGTGAAAAGCTCACGCGCCAGCCTGGGGGCATTTCCGGCTGCGGGGAGCCTTTGGTCGTAGCGGGTTTACGCGCGGAAAGGGTCTGCTTTCCGCGAAGGAGGGGTGCGTCGAAGTGACTCAGGTGCAGACACTGGAGCGGGGTGACATGGAGGCAGTCAGCAAGGCGTGGAGCCATGTGCGCGGCAACCTGCGGCGCTCTGCGGGTCAGCGCCTGTTCGACCAGTGGCTGAAGCCGGTGGTGCTGATTCCGGGCTCGACCAGCGACGCGGTGCGCCTCGGCCTGCCGTCGGCGTTCATGACGCAGTGGGTGAGGAATCACTATTCGGAGCGGCTGCTGCTCGAATTCCGTGCCGTGCTTCCCGAAGTGCTGAGCGTCACGATCGAGACGATGGCCGACGAGCCCGCGCGCGTGCTCAAGGCCGAGCCCGAAGCCGCGCCGGCGCCGCTGCCGCAGGGCGAGCGGCCGGCGTTCGATCCGCGCTTCACCTTCGAGCGCTTCGTCGTCGATTCGGCGAATCGCGTCGCGTTCAATGCCGCCAAGGCCGCGGCACAGCCGGGCGTGCCGCAGTTCAGCCCGCTCTACCTCCATGCCGGCACCGGCCAGGGCAAGACCCACCTGATGCACGCGCTGGGCCACGCGTTCCTCGAAGCGAACCCCGAGGCGACGGCGATCTACGTCACCGCCGAGCGCTTCATGTTCGAATTCGTCCAGGCGCTGCGCAACCGTGACACGCACGCGTTCAAGACGCGGCTGCGCTCGGTTGACCTGTTGATGATCGACGATCTCCAATTCATCGGCGGCAAGGACGCGACGCAGGAAGAGTTCTTCCACACGGTCAACGAGTTCATGTCGTCGGGCAAGCGGCTGGTGATCGCCGCCGATCGCGCGCCGCAGGCGCTCGAGGGCTTCGAGCCGCGGCTCGCCGGGCGGCTGGGCTCGGGTCTGGTGGCGGACATCAAGCCCGCCGAACTGGAGCTGCGCCGCGCAATCGTCGCGCGCAAGCTGGAAGACATGCCCGCAGTCGACATGCCGGCCGAGGTCGTCGACCTGCTCGCGGCGCGGATCACCTCCAACGTGCGCGAGCTCGAAGGCGCGCTCAATCGGCTGGTCGCCTATGCCAACCTGTCGAACGAGACGATCACGATCGACTTCGCGGTGGCAACGCTCGGCGAAGTGCTGCGCAACGCCCAGCGGCGGATCACGATCGACGAGATCCAGCGCGCGGTGTCGAGCCATTTCGAAGTCAAGCAGATCGACTTGATCTCGGAGCGTCGCGCGGTCGCGATCGCGCGCCCGCGCCAGATCGCGATGTATCTCGCCAAGCGGCTGACCACGCGCTCGCTTCCCGAGATCGGGCGCAAGTTCGGCAATCGCGACCATTCGACGGTGATCCACGCGGTGCGGCGGATCGAGGATCTGCGCAGCAAGGATGTCGAGATCGACGGCGCGGTCCGCGCGCTGATGCGCTCGCTCGAGGGCTGAGCGCGACTGGCTACCCACCCGAGGGTGGGAAGGGGTGGAGGAGACGAGAGCGGGGCAACGCTATTTGGTCACGCCTCCACCCCGATTGTCCTCCTGAAATCCCTCTCCCCTCGCGGGAGGGAGCCGATGAAATCGGCGGGAGGGTGAGGGGGAGGTGCCCACCAGACGTCCCCCCCATCCTTCCCACGCCTTCGGCGCGGCCCCCTTCCTTCTCCCACAAGGGGAGAAGGAGTCAGTTCAAGGCACGATCCGGAAGAAATAGCTGTAGCTGCGCTGGGTGCCGCCGACGTTCACGCGGTCGATCGTGACGTCGTAATAGGTGTTGGGCTGGAGCCCGCTGACCGCAAACTGGATGTTGTTGGGCAGGCCATAGCCCTGGGTGTCGTAGGCGATGCGCGAGACCGTCAGCGCCGCCCCGCCGCGGATGCGCACGGTGATCGCGGCATTCGAGAAGTCGACATTGGTGTTGGCCCATTTGCTGGTCTTGTTCGCGATCACGCCGAACGACAGCAAAGCGCGCGTGTCGAACAGTCGCGCCGGATAATCCTCGAACGGATAGGCGACGTAATCGGGCAGCGGACCGGTCGGGCCGGCCGGGCCGGCGGTGTCGAACACCTTCATCGCGGCGGCGTCGGCGCGGCTGCTGGTCTCGTAGCGCCCGGCGACGCGGCCATAAGCGATCGAGCCGAGAAACGGATCGAGCAGCCAGCGGCGATGCCCGACATTCTCGGCGACGATGTTCTGCACTTCGGTGAGCCAGCCGGCGATGACCTGCTCGTCGCTGATCAGGCCGAGCCCGGGGCCGGTGCCGCCATAAAGATTGCTCGATCCGGATGCGGTGGCGCCGGCGGCGGTGTAGCAGCGCCAGCTGGTCGGCGGGGTGTGGCTGAGCTGCGCGTTGGCGGCCTGCATCAGCGCCGATTGCTGCGCGCCGGGCTCGTCGGCCGGCGAATAGGTCACAGACGGCAGATGGTGCAGCGCGCGCACGGCGTTGAGCGTCTGCACGACCTGGCTGGTCACCGCCGGCTTGAGCAGACCGGGCTGGCACGCCGCGATGTCGGGCGCAGTGGTGTAGAGCGCGGCGGCGGCGGTGAAGAAGTCGCCCGGCACCGGCGTGGGGGTCGGAAAGGGTACCGGGACCGGCGTCGGAGTCGGGGTGGGACCGGGCGTGTCGATCGGCGGCGGGACGACGGTGCCGCCGCCATCGCTGCCTCCGCCGCCGCTGCACGCAGCGAGGGCCAGCAGCGGAATCATCAGCAGGGTCAATTGTTTACGCATCACGGCGCCCTCACGCGGGCGCGCCTGGTGCACGTCCCGAGCACAAGCGTAACGCCGCAACCTTGCCTGCGTTTCCGCCAAGCGTGGTTAGCGACGGGTCAATCGCATCCCGTGCCGGCCTTGCGCGCGGCCCAGGCGATCGCGCCGTCGATCATCTTGCGGTGCGCGGGGTCGGACCAGGCTTCGGGATTGTGCCCGAGCGCCGAGTAGAAGATCCGCGCCTTGTCGGCGCAGCGCCACCAGATCAGCGCGTGGCGATCGCCCATCCGGTGCCTGGGCTCGAGCCGCATGCCGGTTTCGTCGAGCCGGGCGAGGACATGCGCGTCGGGGCTGACGGGAGTCGAATAGGCATAATATTCCTCGGTCCAGCGCCACCGCGCGGGCAGGTGGCGGGTCGCGGGGTGGGTGCGATCGAGCAGGATCAGCGTGGATTGCTGGAACTGGTCCGCGCCGCCAGGATGGCCGGTATAGCCGCCATAACCGAGCAGCGCCTGATACCAGTCGGGATGGCTGCCGTCGCCCGCCCCGTGCAGCCCGACGAAACCGTGGCCGGCGGCGAGCCAAGCCTGGAAGGCGGCGCGCTGGTCGGGCGTGAACAAGTTGCCGGTCGCGCTGGCGAACACCACCGCATCGAAGCGGGCGAGCTGGGCCGGATTGAATATCGCGGCATTCTCGGTCGTGTAGACGCTCCAGCCGCGGGCACGGACGATCTGCCGGATTGCGGCGGTGGCGGCGGGGATGGAATCGTGGCGGAAGCTGTTGGTCTTGCTGAAGACGAGGACCGCCGGATGGCGGAGCGGCGGCAGCTGCGGCGCTACGGTGTCGAAGCTGGGGGTCGGGCGGGGGGGGTCGGGTGCGGTTTGCGGGAGTGCTGCCAAGCCGAGCAATAGCGGCACTGCGGCAAGCTTCAGTATCAACATCGTCCCTCTCCTCGGATATCCGCTCACCCTCACCCTTCCCACCGCCTTGCGGCGGCGGGCCCCTTCCCTCTCCCATCGGGAGAGGGAAGGGAGGCACCGAAGGCGCCGGAACGATGAGGGTGACGTATCTACACCTGCAATCCCACCGCTTGCTGCGCCGCCTCGAGCGTCGGCGCGGCGAGCGCGCTGGCGCGTTCGGCACCCTTGGCGAGTTGCGCCGCGACGGCGGTACGATCGTCGAGCAATTGCGTCAGGCGGTCACGTACCGGCGCCAGCACCGACACCGCGAGATCGGCGAGCGCCGGCTTGAACGCGCCGAAGCCCTGGCCTGCAAACTCCGCGACAACCGATTGCGGCTCGCGCTCGGCGAGCGCGGCGTAGATCGTCACGAGATTCTTCGCCTCGGGGCGCTCGGCGAGGCCGTCGAAGCTCTCGGGCAGCGGCTCGGGATCGGTCTTGGCCTTGCGGATCTTCGAGGCGATCGTGTCGTCGTCGTCGATCAGGTTGATTCGGCTCATGTCGGACGGGTCGGACTTGGACATCTTGGCGCTGCCGTCGCGCAAGCTCATGATCCGCGGCGCTGCCTTGCTGATCAGCGGTTCGGGAAGCGGAAACAGCTCGACTTCGAAGTCGGTGTTGAACTTGGCCGCGATGTCGCGGGCGAGCTCGAGATGCTGCTTCTGGTCCTCGCCGACGGGGACGTGGGTCGCCTGATAGACGAGGATGTCGGCGGCCTGGAGCACCGGATAAGTGAACAGTCCGACGCTGGCGCCTTCGCGATTCTTGCCGGCCTTGTCCTTCCACTGGGTCATCCGGTTGAGCCAACCCATCCGCGCGGTGCCCTGGAGAATCCAGCTCAGCTCCGAATGCGCGGGGACGCGCGCCTGGTTGAACAGGATCGAACGGTCGTCGATGCCGGCGGCGAGCAGGGTCGCGGCCATCTCGATCGTCGAATTGGCGAGTTCCTGCGGCGTGACGTTGCTGGTCAGCGCGTGGAGGTCGGCAAGGAAGAACAGGCATTCGCCCTGATCCTGCATCGCCACCCATTGCTTGATGGCACCCAGATAATTGCCGAGGTGAAGATTGCCGGTGGTCTGAATGCCGGAGACGACGCGCATGGTTTTACTCCGCGCCCGGTTGACCGTTCGGCCTTTGGACGGGCCGCGGGTCCGAGACGGCGGGGGCGCTGCCGCGTATCGATGTCAGGGACGGTGGGGCTCTAGCGTGCCGCGCGGCGGCGGGCCAGCGCCTTGAGGTCGGAGAGGCGAAACGCGCCGGTGGCGAAGCAAGCGACCGCGTAGATCGCACAGCCGGCGCCGACGAGCAGGACCAAAGCGCCGTAGCGCGTGACCATCGTGCCGCCGAGCCAGGGGTCGAGCAGCCAGTCGAAGCCGTAGAGCGCGATCCCCATCAGCACCGCGGCCAGCGCGAGGCGGGGCAGGCGGCGCTTCAATTGCGCGTCGATGACGAAATGGCCGCGCTTGCGCAGGGTAAGGTAGAGCATGACGACATTGACGGTCGACGAGAGCGCGGTGGCGAGCGGCGGCCCGATATAGCCGATCCAGGGGATCAGGATCAGGTTGGCGGCGATGTTCACGCCTACCGAGAGGATCGCGTAGCGGACGGGGGTCCTGGTGTCCTGCCGGGCATAATAGCCCGGGGTCAGCACCTTGATGATGACGTAGGAGGGCAGGCCAATGGAGAAGCCGGCAAGCGCCCAGGCGCAGGCGACAGTATCGGCTGCATCGAAATGACCGTATTGGAAGAGGCCGCGCACGATCGGCTCGGCGGCGACGATCAAGGCGACCATCGCGGGGAGGGTGAGGAACAGCGCCAGCTCCAGCCCGCGATTCTGCGTCTCCATCGCCTCGGCTTCCTCGCCCTTGCCGAGCAGGCGCGAGATCGTCGGGAGCAGGATCGTGCCGAGCCCGATGCCGATCATGCCGAGCGGCAGCTGATTCAGCCGATCGGCATAATAGATGTACGAGATCGAGCCTTCGCCGAGCAGATAGCCCGAGAGCGCAGTCGAGATGACGAGGTTGAGCTGGACCGCGCCGGCGCCGATTGCGGCGGGGAGGATCAGCTTCATCAGCTTGATCACTTCGGGATCGAGCCGGGGGCGGCGCGGGCGCAGCGACACGCCGGCGGCGCGGCAGGCGATCGCGAGCCAGGCCAATTGCAGCAGTCCGCCGAGCGGCACTGCGACGGCCTGGGCGCGCGCGGTCTCGTACGGCGTGCCGTTGAAGAAGAACAACGCCGTGACCATCGCGATGTTGAGCAGGATCGGCGCCGCGGCATTGACCCAGAATTTGTCGAGCGAATTGAGGATCCCGCCGAGCAAGGAGGCGAGGCAGATCAGCATCAGATAGGGGATGGTGATCCGGCTGAGCTGGACCGCGAAGGCGAATTGCTCGTGGCTTGGATTCTGGCGGTGGAAGCCGCCCGACAGCGCGGCGGTGAGCGGCCAGGCGGCGACGAGCATCACCACGGTCATCGCCGCCAGGAAAGTGAACAGCACCGCCAGCGCGCGCTCGGCGAATTCGAAGGCGGGCCCGCGCCCGCCCTCGGCGAGCGTGCGGTTGAACATCGGGATGAATGCCGACGAGAAGGCGCCCTCGGCGAAGAAGGCGCGAAACATGTTGGGCAGGCGGAACGCGACGAGGAACGCGTCCGACGCGAAATTCGCGCCGACATAGCGCGCCTGGAGCGAATCGCGGACGAGCGCGAGGACCCGGCTGGCGAGGGTGAGCCCGCCGACCGAGCCGAGCGTGCGCGCGAGATTCATGAAATAGGGACTGACATAAAATCCGTTCGCACTGAGCTTGTCGAAGTGCCGCTCTTCCTCACTGCCTCGCGAAAGAAGGACGGGGCTTCGACAAGCTCAGCCCGAACGGTTGTGGGGAGCGGCATGGCCTCTATCATGCTCCCCAGCCGGACCTCAGGCGTTGCCTGCGATCTCGCCCTGGGCGATGTCGCCGGCCTGGGCGCGCTGCTGCAGGTAGATGCCGGTGAAGTCGATCGGCTCGAGCATCAGCGGCGGGAAGCCGCCGTCACGCACGGCATCGGCGATCACGCGGCGGGCGAAGGGGAACAGGATGCGCGGCGCTTCGCCGAGCAGGAAGGGCTCCATCTGGTCCTGTGGCACGTTGCGGATCGCGAACAGCCCGGCATAGGACAGGTCGACGACGAACGCGGTCTGGTCCTCGGCTTGCGCCTTGACGTCGATCTTGAGCACGACTTCGAAGACGTCCTCGCCGACCTGGCCCGAGCCGATGTTGAACTGGACGTCGATGGCAGGCGCAGTCTGCGACTGGTAGACCTGCGGCGCGTTCGGATTCTCGAACGACAGGTCCTTCACATATTGCGACAGCACCCCCGCGACCGGCGCGGTATCGGCGCCATTGGCTGCGGGCTCGCCAACATTGGCGATGGTGTCGTTCTCTGCCATCGAAGATTCCTCACTTGATCGGAAAGTTTCGCGTACGTGACGCGTTTGTTCAGCCAGCGCGCCTAGCAGGGGCGCGAAGAGACATCAATCGGGCGGCGTTTTCGCGGGCGTTTGTATCCCGCGGCGCGAAGGCCTATGTATCTCGGTAACGAGGCTCGGAGGCTCAGTGTTTTACGTTATCCTGTTCGCGATGGTTGCCGGTTTTCTGGCGCTCAGGCTCTATTCGGTGCTGGGCAAGCGCACGGGGCATGAGCAGGCCTTGCCGAAGCCCGCTGAAGAGCGCGTCGCGCCGCAGGCGATGCCGCGGACGATCGACGTCACGGCCGAAGTACGCGAGACCGCCAACCGCCCGATCGAGGCAGGTGCCGAGACCGGGCTGCGCGCTGTGGTTTCCGCCGATTCGAGCTTCGACGTCGCCCAGTTCGTCGAGGGCGCCAAGTCGGCGTACCGGATGATCCTCGAGGCATTCTGGAAGGGCGACGAAGAGACGCTCGGCTGGCTGGTCGAGGACGAGGTTCGCGGCGGCTTCGCCGAGGCGATCGCCGATCGCAAGGCCGCGGGCCATGTGCTTGACAACCGGCTCGTCGCGATCGAGCGCACGGTGATCACCGACGCCTCGGTCGAGGGCAGGATCGCGCGAATCGCAGTGCGCTTCGACGCTGACATCGCCGCAGTGACGCGCGACCAGGATGGCAATGTCGTCGCGGGCTCGCTGACCGATGCGGTCGAGACGCACGACATCTGGACCTTCGCGCGCAACCTGCGCAGCGACGATCCCAATTGGAAGCTGGTCGAGACCGACGAAGCATAGGGGGCCAAGCATGCGTCTGTGGGGGGCAGTCGCGTCCGCGGCTCTGTTGAGCGCTTGTTCGGGCGGAATCGTGCCGCCCGAATCGGGGTCGGCGCGGGCGCCCGCGTCGCGGCCCGCACCGTCGCCGCCGCGGGAAACTGCGCGGCCGGGGGCGCTTCCTGAAACCCCGATCCATCTGCCTGCGCGACAACCGACCCCGGCGACGCCGCTGCCTGCGATGCCTGCCGCTGCCGTGGCCCCGAGCGCGACGACCGCTTCCGCCGCCGGCATCGTTGCCGGGCCGGCGCTCGATACGTTGCCGATCACTCAGGAAGGTGCCGAGCGCGCGCTGACCGCCTATCGGCTGAGCTGCACTGCGCTGCAGCGGCGCACCGATAGCACGGGGCTCACCCAGGGCGCAGACTGGGCCGATTCGTGCCGCGCCGCCGCCAATTGGCCGGCGCGCGACGCGCCCGCGTTCTTCGTCCGCTTTTTCGAGACGGTGCAGGTCGGCGACGGCAAGGCCTTTGCGACCGGCTATTACGAGCCCGAAATCCATGGCTGCCGCGAACGGCGCACCGGATGCGAAGTGCCGATCTACGGGGTGCCGAGCGACCTGATCGACGTCGATCTCGGGCTGTTCTCCGCCGATCTCAAGGGCAAGAAGATCCGCGGCCGCGTCGACGGCAGGAATTTCGTGCCCTATTTCGACCGCACCGCGATCGAGGCGGGCGGATTGCAGGGCCGGGCGCCGGTGATCGCCTATGCCAACGATCCGGTCGAGATCTTCTTCCTCCAGGTCCAGGGTTCGGGCCGGCTGCGGCTGCCCGACGGCGGCGTGATGCGGATCGGCTATGCCGGGCAGAACGGCCGCGACTATACCGGCATCGGCAAGCTGATGCGCGACCGCGGGCTGCTCGGGCCCGGCCAGGCCTCGATGCAGGGGATCATGGCCTATCTGCGCGAACATCCCGAAGAGGGCCGCGCGATCATGCGGGAGAATAAGAGCTTCGTGTTCTTCAAGGAACTGACCGGCGCGGGCCCGCTCGGCGCGATGGGGCTGCCGGTGACCGGCTGGGTCAGCGCCGCGGTCGATCCAAAATTCGTGCCGCTCGGCGCGCCGGCCTATCTGTCGATGGACCGCACCGACGCTACCGGCCTGTGGGTGGCGCAGGATACCGGCGGCGCGATCAAGGGCGCCAACCGCTTCGACACGTTCTGGGGCGCGGGCGACGATGCGCGCGCGATCGCCGGCGGCATGTCGGGGCGCGGAACCGCGTGGCTGCTGCTGCCCAAGGGCGTGCTCGCGCGGCGCATCGCGGTGGTGCCGACGCCGTGAAGCGGACCCTGGCGCCCGAGGAAGCGGCGCTGTGGCAACGCGTGATCGCATCGGTGACGCCGCTCAAGCCGGCCAAATCCAGGACGGTGATCCCCTCTTCTCCCCTCCCTGCAAGGGAGGGGCAGGGGGTGGGTGCGAGCGGCAAAGCCGCGAGCCCTTCGCCCGCCGCGCGCGCCTCGCTCGAAGCTAAAGCTTCTCGCACCCACCCCCAACCCCTCCCTGCGAGCAGGGAGGGGAGCTCCAATACCCTCGACGGTTCCTGGGATCGCCGGCTTTCGCGCGGGCTGGTCGCGCCCGAATCCTCGATCGACCTGCACGGCCACAGCCTGTCCGCGGCGTACGACCGGCTCGACCGAGGGCTCGAGCAGGCAATCCGGCAGGGCGACCGCGTGCTGCTGCTGATCACCGGTAAGCCGCCGCGCCCCGAATCCGAGCGGCCGCATGCACGCGGCGCGATCCGTGCGGCGGTGGGCGATTGGCTCGCCGCGTCGCGCCATTCGGACCGGATCGCGGCGGTGCGCACCGCGCATCCGCGCCATGGCGGCAACGGCGCGCTCTATATCGTGTTGCGCCGCCCGCGCACCGCGCCGCCGCCACGAAATTCTTAACTTCTGTCTGCAACATTAAGCCCCGGGGACATCGAGCGGGGTTTAGATCGGCGGCGTGGAAGGGTTTTCGCTAAAGAGCCGGGCGGTCGCGTTCGCGATGTGCGCCGGGGCCGTGGCGTTCATCCTCGCCATCGCCGCCGCGTCGGAGAGCGTTCTCACCGTCGAATCGGCTGGCCGCGCGCTGATCGCCGCGATTGTCTGCGGAGTGATGTGCTGGGCTTCGGCGGAGCGTAGCATCGCCTCGACCGCCGGCGCGATCGACTCGGCGATCGAGCGCCTCGCCAGCGCCGCCAATGGCGATCTCCAGAGCGAAGTTCCCGAGGATGTCCGGCGCTGCGTGCCGCCGCTGGCACAGGCGATGGACGGGCTGTTCCGTCAGCTCCACGACAATCTCGAAAGCGTCCAGCGGCTCGCGATGTTCGATCCGGTGACCGCGCTCGCCAACCGCACCAATTTCCGCCGCACCGCCGAGCGGATGCTCGTCGACCTGCCGCCCGGCGCCAATGCGGTGCTCTATTTCATCGATCTCGACCGGTTCAAGGCCGTCAACGACACGCTCGGCCATGCCACCGGCGACGTGCTGCTCGGCATGGTCGCCAATCGGCTGCGCGCGGTGGCGGATCGCTTCGCCGCGGAAGGCGGCATGCGGCCGCCGCTGATCGGCCGCCTCGCCGGCGATGAATTCACGATGTTCTTCTCCGAGGTCCGCAACCTGCGCGATGCCGACCGGATCGGGCGCGGCGTGCTTTTCGCGCTTTCCGAGCCGTTCGACCTCGCAGACCAGGAAATCTCGATCGGCGCGTCGATCGGCGTGGCGATGCGCCCGGATCACGGCACGACCCTGCACGACCTGATGCGCGCCGCCGATGCGGCAATGTACCACGCCAAGGCGCTGGGCCGCGGGCGGACCGAGCATTTCAGCGAATTCCTCGCCGCGCAGATCGCCGAGCGCGCGCAGCTCGAGAGCGACTTGCGCACTGCGGTCGACAGGGAGCAGTTCGCTTTGGTCTTCCAGCCACAGGTCAGTGCCGGCGACGGGCGGATCGTGGGAGCGGAGGCGTTGTTGCGCTGGAAGCACCCGGACGGCTTGAAACTCCCCGGCGCGTTCATCCAGCGCGCTGAGGAGACTGGGCTGATCGTCGAGATCGGCGACTGGGTCGTCGCCAGCGTCGCCGAGACGATCTCGCGCTGGGGCAAATTGGGGCTGCAGCAGCGGCTCGCGGTCAATATCAGCCAGCGTCAGATCGACCATGCCGAGTTCTTCCGCCGGCTGCGCGCGGCGATGCACGCGGCGCGCGCGCCGGCGAGCCTGCTCGAGCTCGAGATCACCGAGACGCTGGCGATGCATTGCTCGAGCGAAGTGCTCGAGGCGATCGCCGCGCTGCGGGCCGACGGTGCGAGCGTCGCGATCGACGATTTCGGCACCGGCTATTCGAACCTTGCGCGGCTGCGCCAATTGCCGGTCGACCGCGTCAAGCTCGACCGCAGCCTGATCGAGCATGTCGCCGACCAGCCCGAGGCGCGGACGATCGCGCAGGCCGTGATCGGGCTCGTCCACGGGCTGGGCTGTCAGGCGGTGGCCGAGGGGATCGAGAGCGAGGCGCAGGCCGCGGTGCTGCGCGTGATCGGCTGCGACGTGCTGCAGGGCTATGCCGTGGCGACGCCGATGGCCGAGGAGGAATTCCTCGCCTGGGTCCGCGACGTCGAGCCGCGGCGGATCGCGAGCTAACTCAGGACAGCACGACCACACCCAATCCCGTTCGTGCTGAGCTTGTCGAAGCACCGTTCTTCTCTTCGCGATCGGACGAAGAAGGACGGCCCTTCGACAAGCTCAGGGCGAACGGAGGTTGGTCTTCAGCCGTGGACACGCCGCAGCACTTCCTCATAGACATCGGCCAGCGCCACGAGGTCCGCCAGCGCCACGGCCTCGTCGAGCTTGTGCATCGTCGCATTGACCAGCCCGAACTCGACCACCGGACAGAGCTTGACCAAATACCGCGCGTCCGACGTGCCGCCACTGGTCGACAGCTCGGGGATCACACCAAGCTTCGCCTCGATCGCGCCAGCGACGAGGCTGGACAATGCGCCCGGCTCGGTGAGGAAGGCCTCGCCATAAACCGTGCCGCGGACCTGTGCGCCGGGAGCGTGGCGCTGGACGATCGCCTCGATCCGGGCGATCAGTTCCGGGCCTTTCTGCATGTCGTTGAACCGTACCGACAGCCGCGCGCGGGCGTTGCCCGGAATCACGTTGGTCGCCGGATTACCGGTGAAGATGTCGGTGACTTCGATGTTCGACGCCTGGAACCAGGCATTGCCCTGGTCGAGCGTGATTGCGTCGATCTCGGCGAGCGCGGCGACGAGCCTGGGGATCGGATTGTCGGCGAGGTGCGGATAGGCGACATGCCCTTGCTTGCCCGGCACGTCGATCCAGATCACCGTCGAGCCGCGCCGGCCGATCTTGATCGTGTCGCCGAGCCGGTGCGCGGAGGTCGGTTCGCCGACGAGGCAGAGATCGGGGCGGATTCCGCGCTCGGCCATCCGTTCGATCAGCCGGGGCGTGCCGAAAGTGGCGGGGCCTTCCTCGTCGCCGGTGATGATCAGGCTGAGCTTGCCGTCCGCGGGCACGCGCCCCGCCGCGGCAACGAAGGCGGCGATCGCGCCCTTCATGTCGACCGCGCCGCGTCCGTAGAGCAGGTCGCCGCGCACTTCGGGGGCGAACGCGCCGCTCGCCCAGCCTTCGCCGGGGGGCACGACGTCGAGATGGCCGGCAAAAGCGAAATGGGAGCCGCTATCGCCGCGGGTGGCGAGCAGGTTCTCGACCGGGCCGTCGGGCGCCTCGCCCTCGACGAAGCGCTCGACCGCGAAGCCGAGCGGGACCAGCGCGGCTTCGAGCACGTCGAACACCGCGCCGCGCGCGGGGGTGATGCTTTCGGCGGCGATCAACGCCTTGGTGAGTTCGACGACGTCGGGCAAAAGGCTCTCCACAATCAGCGGAGGTGGCATTGCCCAAGCTCGATCTCGATACAATCCCGCAGACCAATGCGACCGGCTATCCGCCGCGCTATGCCGATGTCGTGCAGGAGCGCTGGTACCGGCGGCTGGCGCCGGCGAGCGGGATCACGGACTTCGGCTTCAGCCATGTCACCTTGAAGCCCGGCGCCTGGTCGTCGCAGCGGCACTGGCACGAGGGCGAGGACGAGTTCGTCGTGATGCTCAGCGGCGAGGCGGTGCTCGTAGACGATTCCGGCGAGACGATGATGCGCCCGGGCGACGTCGCCGCGTTTCCCAAGAACGACGGCAATGGTCATGTCCTGCAGAACCGCAGCGATGCGGATTGCGTGTTCGTCGCGGTCGGCCGGCCGGCCGCGCCCGACTGCCATTATCCCGACATCGACATGCATCTGACGGCGGGGGAGGGGTTCACCCGCAAGAACGGCGGCACCCTGTAATATTCCCTATCAGGCGATTCAGCTCAGCTTCAGAGTCGCGCGCTAGGATAAGGCCATGCGTTGGATGCTTCTCTTGTCCTTGGCCGTACTTGGCCTCGCCGATGTGGTGGGGTTCTCCGGCGCGCATCTGATCGGGCTCGGCCATATCGCGCGCGAGCAGGTCGACACGATCCGCGTCAAGGCCGACGAATATTCGCGCGTTCCGGTCTGACGCCTAGCCGCTGGCCGGCATCTCGAACTGCTCGATCACCCAATCCTCTTCCTGCGCCCCGGCGATCCAATCCTGCATGAAGGGATGCTGGAGCACGGCGAGCATATAGGTCTGCGCGAAGCGCGGCACCGGCAGCGAATAGGTCACGATCCGCGTCACCACCGGCGCGAACATGATGTCGACCGCGCCGAAATCGCCGAACAGGAACTCGCCGTCGCCCGCGAAGCGCGCGCGTGCCTGCGCCCATAATTCCATGATCCGGCTGAGCTCCTGCGCCACGTCGACGTCGGGCGCGACGGGCGGATAGACCTGGCGGATGTTCATCGTGTGCTTGCGGCGCAGCGCGGCGAACCCCGAATGCATTTCGGCCGCCATCGATCGCGCCATCGCGCGCGCGGCCGGGCTCTCGGGCCAGAAGCGCGTGCCGCCGGTCTTGTCATTGAGATATTCGACGATGGCGAGGCTGTCCCACACCACCGCGTCCTCGTCCCACAGGATCGGCACCTTGCCCGAGGAAGGTGCGAACTCGGCGCCCTCGCGGCGCTTGTCCCAATCCCCATCGTACAGCGGCACCACGACTTCCTCGAAGGGCAGCCCCGATTGCTTGCACGCGAGCCAGCCGCGGAGCGACCAGGAGCTATAGGCCTTGTTGCCGATGATGAGCTTGAGCATGCGCGCGGGATAGCCACCGCGCCGCAGCCGGGCAACCTTCAAGCCTTCACATAAACCCAGGCGCCCGTTCCGCTGGCGAGGACCACTTCCTCGCGCCGGTAATTCTCGCTCTCGTAGATGTCGGCGGCGGCGAGCTCGGCTTCGGTGAGCCGGAACACCTTGCCCGCGATCGGCGGCGCGTCCGCGTCGGGAACCAGCCCGCGGTGGATCTCGATCCCGCTGGCGTCGAGCACTGCCGGGTCGCGGATCTGGATGTCGACCAGGGCATAGCCGGCGAGCATGTCGTCGGTACCGTCGAGCAGGCGGCCGAACTGCGACAGCTGCACCCTGTCGAGCTGGAGCGAACCGTAGGAGAAGAGCAATTGATCCGCGGTGCGCACGCGAACGCGCTCAGCCGACCGCTTCGAGCACGGCGGCGCGCAGCTCGGGGAGCCCCATGCCCTTTTCGCTCGACGTGGCGATGATGTCGGGATGCGCGGCCGGGCGCTTGCGCGCCTCCGCCTCGGTGCGCGCGCGGACCTCGGCGAGTTCGGTCGCCTTGATCTTGTCGGTCTTGGTGAGGACGATCCGATAGCTCACCGCGGCGGTGTCGAGCATGTCGAGGATCTCGTTGTCGACTTCCTTGATGCCGTGGCGCGAATCGATCAGCACGAGCGCGCGCTTGAGCACGTCGCGGCCGCGCAGGAAGTCGTTGACCAGATAGCGCCATTGGCGCTGCATGTCCTTGGGCGCCTTGGCGAAGCCGTAACCGGGCATGTCGACGAGGCGGAAGCGCAGCGGCTCGCCAATGTCGAAGAAGTTGAGCTCCTGCGTGCGCCCGGGCGTGTTCGAGGTGCGGGCAAGGCCGTTGCGGTTGGCCAGCGCGTTGAGCAGCGACGACTTGCCGACGTTCGAGCGCCCGGCGAACGCCACCTCTGGCACCACCGGATTGGGGAGATGCTCGAGCTTGGGCGCCGATTTGAGGAACGCGATCGGGCCGGCGAAGATCTTTCGCGCGGCCTCGATCTGGTCCTCGGTGAAGGCCTCGCTCACTTCGCCTTCGCTTCCTTCTTGACCGGCTCCTTGAGCGCCGGATGCCGCTGGTAGAGCAGCCATTGCTGGCCGATCGTCAGCAGGTTCGACGTGATCCAGTAGACCTGCAGGCCGACGGCGAACGGCGCCATCAGGAACATCATCATCCACGGCATGATGCTGAAGATCTGCTTCTGCATGTCGTCCATCGGCGCCGGGTTGAGCTTGAACTGGAAGTACATCGAGATGCCGAGCAGGATCGGGACCACGCCGATCGCGATGAAGTGCGGCGGGGTGAAGGCGAGCAGCCCGAACAGATTGAGCGGAGTCAGCGGATCGGGCGCCGAGAGGTCGCGAATCCAGCCGACGAACGGCTGGTGGCGCATTTCGATCGTGAGCAGCAGCACCTTGTACAAAGCGAACATGATCGGGATCTGAATCACGATCGGAAGGCAGCCCGCCAGCGGGTTGACCTTCTCGTCCTTGTACAGCTTCATCACTTCCTGCTGCTGGCGCTGCTTGTCGTCCTTGTAGCGTTCCTGCAGCGCCTTCATCTTGGGCTGGAGCGCGCGCATCTTCGCCATCGAGGCGAACTGGCGCTGGGCGATGGGGAAGAGCAGGCCGCGGATGGTGATCGTCAGCAGGATGATCGCCACGCCGAAATTGCCGACCATGCGGAACAGCCAGTCGAGATAATAGAAGATCGGCTGTTCGATGATGCCGTACCAGCCCCAGTCGATCGCATGCCCGAACTGGACGATGCCGAGCTGATCCTCATACCGGTCGAGCAGCTTCACTTCCTTCGCGCCGGCAAAGAAGCGGCTGGAATAAGTGATCTTCTTGCCCGGCGCGATGTCGAGCGGCTGGGCCAGGCGGTAATCGGCCTGATAGGACTGGCCCGTACCGCCGCGCTGCTGGATCTGGACGGGTACGCGCTGGTCGGGGACGAGCGCGGTCAGCCAATAATGGTCGGTATAGCCGGCCCAGCCGCCAGTGGTGTTGAAGGTCGGCGGAGTCTGCTCGACATCCTTCCAGTTGATATAGTTGGCAGCGCCCGCCGAAACCGCGATCGGGCCGACATGCGCCGCCCATTGATCGGGATCGAGCGATCGCTCGGCGCGGGCGACGAGCGCGTAGGGCGTCACCGCGACCGGGGTGGCGCCGACATTCGCCACAGTCTGGCGGATGCCGAACATGAAATTGTCGTCGACCGACAGCTCGATGCGGAAGACCTGGCCCGTCGCGCTGCGCGACGTCAGCGTCACCGGGGTGGTCGGGGTCAGCTTGGTGCCGCTCGCCTGCCACACCGTATCGGGACCGGGCGCCTGGACGCCGGCGCCCTGCCAGCCGAACTGCGCGAAATAGGCGCCCTTGGCGCCGCTCGGCGAGAGCAGGCGGATCGGGGGCGAATTCTTGGCGACGGTCTCGTCATATTGGCTGAGCACGAGATCGTCGATCCGCGCGCCCTTGAGGTTGATCGAGCCGCGCAGCCGCGGCGTCTCGATCTGCACGCGCGGCGCCTCGGCGAGCACGACCTGGCGGTCGCGCAGCGCCTGGGGCGAATCGGCGGCAGGGTCGGCGCCGGGATTGGGGACGACCGTCGTCTTGCCGCCCTCGATCTTGACCGGGGCGGGTTGCTGCTGCGGGAAGATCCAGTGCGCGATCTGCGGCCAGCCGAACAGGATCAGCGCGGCCAGCACTGCGAAGATCACGAAATTCTTTTGGTCGTCTTTTTTCACCGATGTTCCCCGGAAAGGTCCGTCATGGCACGGGATCGTATCCGTGCCCGCCCCATGGATGGCAGCGCAGGATGCGCCGCAGGGCCAGCCAGCTGCCCTTGAGCGCTCCATAGCGGCCAAGCGCTTCGATTGCATAGGCCGAACAGCTGGGCGCGTAGCGGCAGCTGGGCGGCAGGATTCGCGACGGCACGAGCTGCCAGAAACGCGCGATGAGGATGAGGATGCGGGCAATCATCGCGCGAGCTTCGCGCAGGCCTTGGCCAGCTCGGCCTTGAGCGCGTCGTACTCGCGCTCGATCCCGCCATTGCGGCCGATCAGGACATGGTCGGCGCCTGGAACGCCCGATTCGGGCAGCACTTCGCGGGCGAGCGCGCGGAAGCGGCGCTTCATGCGATTGCGCACCACCGCGTTGCCGACCTTCTTGGATACGGTAATGCCGACCCGAATCGTCGGATCGGCATCGTCACGTGCGCGTACCAGCAGGACGAAGCCGGGCATGGGTGCCCGCTTCC
Organism: Sphingomonas sp. FW306-1B-B10E; assembly: GCF_058782005.1. Taxonomy (NCBI): domain Bacteria; kingdom Pseudomonadati; phylum Pseudomonadota; class Alphaproteobacteria; order Sphingomonadales; family Sphingomonadaceae; genus Sphingomonas; species Sphingomonas sp. FW306-1B-B10E. Next base: position 37,034 of record NZ_JBYSXG010000029.1, on the reverse strand, counting down.
CCGCATTGGCGGCGAGATAGTCTCTGCGCTCGGTGAGCCGCGCGAGCGGTACGGCGGTTAGGCCGACAGCTTCTTGCGGCCGCGCGCGCGGCGGGCACGGATCACGTTGCGACCGCCGACGGTCGCCATCCGGCTGCGGAAGCCGTGCCGGCGCGCACGCACCAGGTTGCTCGGCTGAAAGGTCCGCTTCATCGCTCATCCTCGAGTATCTAGAACGTAAAAGGGCCGCCACTGGGGCGGCCGCGTGTCGGGTGCCCATAAGAGGAAGAGTCGCGCAAGTCAATTCGGCTCTGCCGGAAAACCGAGCAGCTCGGCCTCGGCTCTGGCGACCGCCGCCTCCCTGGCACGTTGCTGGCGCCGGCGGAAGCTGCGGCGGCGCAAGGCCATGTCGCTATAATGGCCGATGCGCGGCCAGCGGCGCTTGAGCCGGGCGAAGCGCTTGCGTGCCCATTTGGAGTTCTGCAGCACGAGGACCAGACCCGCCGCGAACACGAAGATGCCTCCCGGGCCGGGGATGATCCCGACCAGCGGCGTCGCGACGATCAACAGCAAGCCGGCGATCAGCAGGGCGATGCGGACGAGCGGGCTCTTACGCTTCATGGCCGGGGATGTGGGGCGTGTGTGTTGTTCGTGCAAGACAGGCACGCGCTAGCTCCATTTTGGCGGCGATCCGTTTCACAACGGAGAAAAGCGGTTATGGTCGCGCGGCAAAGGGGGCGGCCGCATGATCGCGAGCGTATCGACCGTGGCGTATCTCGGGCTGGAAGCGCGCGGGGTGGAGGTGCAGTGCAACCTCGTCGCGGGTCTGCCGAGCTTCGTCGTCGTCGGGCTGCCCGACAAGGCGGTGGCGGAGAGCCGCGAGCGGGTGCGCGCCGCGATCGCCGCGATCGGGCTGGCGCTGCCGCCCAAAAGGATCATCCTCAATCTCTCGCCCGCGGACTTGCCCAAGGAGGGCTCGCATTTCGACCTGCCGATCGCATTGGCGCTGCTCGCCGCAATGGGCGTGGCCGATGCCGAGACGCTGTCGGGCTATGTCGTGGTCGGCGAACTCGGGCTCGACGGGCGGATCGCGTCGTCGCCCGGTGTATTGCTCGCCGCGCTCCACGCTTCGGCCGAGGGCAAGGGACTGGTCTGCCCCGTGGCGCAGGGCCCGGAGGCGGCCTGGGCCGGATCGGTCGAAGTCGTCGCCGCGCCCGACCTGATCGGGCTGCTCAACCATTTCAAGGGCAACCAATTGCTCCCCGCCGCGCCTGCGGGCGAGATGGAGGTGCCCGGCCTGGGTCCCGATCTCGCGCAAGTGAAGGGGCAGGAGACCGCCAAGCGCGCGCTCGAGATCGCCGCGGCGGGCGGGCACAATATGCTGATGGTCGGGCCGCCGGGGGCGGGCAAGTCGCTGCTCGCTTCGTGCCTGCCGGGGATATTGCCCCCGCTCGACGCCGCCGAGGCGCTCGAAGTGTCGATGGTCGCCTCGGTAAGCGGGACCCTGTCGGGCGGGCGGCTGACGCGGACGCGGCCGTTCCGCAGCCCGCACCATTCGGCGTCGATGGCGGCGCTCACCGGCGGCGGGCTCAAGGTCAAGCCGGGCGAAGTGAGCCTCGCGCATCTCGGCGTGCTGTTCCTAGACGAGCTTCCCGAGTTCCAGCGCGCGGTGCTCGATTCGTTGCGCCAGCCGCTCGAGGCGGGGGTGGTGAGCGTCGCGCGCGCCAATGCGCACGTGACCTTTCCGGCGCGGGTGCAGCTGATCGCGGCGATGAACCCGTGCCGCTGCGGCCATCTCGGCGACCCGGCGCTCGCCTGTACGCGCGCGCCGCGCTGCGCGGCGGATTACCAGGCCAAGGTGTCGGGGCCGTTGCTCGACCGCATCGACTTGCATGTCGAGGTTCAGCCGGTGACCGCTGCGGACCTGATATTGCCGCCCCCGGCCGAAGGCTCGGCGGAGGTGGCGGCGCGCGTAGCCGCGGCACGGGGCGTGCAGGCCGCGCGCTATCGCAACGTAGACGCGCGGACCAATGCCGAGATCGACGGCGAGCAACTCGCCGCCTGGGCCACGCCCGACGAGGCCGGCCGCAAGCTCCTGGCCCAGGCGGCCGAGGCGATGCGGCTCTCGGCGCGCGGATATACGCGCGTGCTCAGAACGGCTCGGAGCGTAGCCGATCTCGAAGGCGCCGAGGCAGTGCGGCGGGTGCACGTGGCGGAGGCGCTGAGCTATCGCAGGCGTCCGCCGACAAATTGATAGCGGTAGGTGCCCCGATTGTGGACGTTCCTGTTTATGCCTACACGCCTCGTAAGCTGCCGTAGCGCTTGGCGACGGCTATCCAGGAGCGATGTGATGGCCGACGTGAGGGCGCAGCTGCTTCCTAACGAGAAGATCGTTTGGGAAGGAAGGCCGCTCTCCGGCATGGTGTTCCGCCCCGTCGAGGTGTTCCTGGTCCCGTTTAGTCTGCTGTGGGGCGGCTTCGGTATCTTCTGGAATGCTACTGTGTGGATGACCGATGCAGATTTGCTATTTAAGCTCTTCGGGCTGCCTTTCCTGATTGTCAGCCTCTATATAACAGTCGGTCGCTTCTTGATTGACATGCGTATTCGCAAAGCGACGACCTACCTTGTTACTAACAAGCGCGTGCTTATCGCCCGAGGCACGAAGCTCAAGTCACTCGATATAAAGCGCCTGCCCTCTTTGGAAATGGACCAGAGGCCCGATGGATCAGGAACGATACGTTTCGGGGCAGCGGCCGGATTGTTCAGCGCAGTGAATAGCATTGGCATCTGGCAGCCTACGTCTGACCCTACGCCACAGTTAATCCACGTCTCGCACGTCCGCTCATTATATGATCTAATCCAAAAGCAGGCTGACGGCTAACCACCCAATAGCCGCCGTATGTTTGACCTCGCTATAGCGCCGCGGGTCAGATCCGACAGGCGCTCAGGCAATAGGGCGTCCTAGGTCGCCGACGCGCTCGGCTATCCCTGACCCGCACCGCTCATTCGCGTGCCTCTTGCCAGTGCGGATAGGTGACATAGGCCGTCACCGCGCCTTGCGCGTGCGAGCGGATGGTGACCGATGCGCCCTTGGGCATGTGGACGATCTCGCCCGGGCCCGCGGTCACGCTGTCGTTCTGCGTCGAGACCGTCAATCGTCCCTCCAACACTATCATCACGTCGTCGACCGCGAGCGTTTCGTCGATGCTCTGATCGGGGCCGTAGCGGCCGAAGCCGATGGTGATCGGGGCGCCGTCGCGCTGATCGACCACATTTCCCGCGAACACATCCCCGTCCTGGCCGGGCGAGCGCTCGAACCGTGCGTCGGCGGCGGCGAACTTGCGAACCTTCATGGAAACCCTCCGTCTTGCCACGCATGGCAGGTGGCGCGGATCGACGCGCGAAGCGGCGATTTGGTTCAGATCGCGCCGGTATTCGCCGCCTTCGCGCTTGCCTAAACAGGCGGGTAGTTCGTATGATATGATTAATAAGCTAACAGCCGGGAGGACAGGAGATGCGCAGGCAGCGACAGGCGGAAAACCGAGGCTCGGCGCGGCGTAGTGCGCGCTGGCTGGCAGCAGCCTTGCTGCTCGGGCCCGTTGCGGCGCCGGCGCAAACCGTCCCGCCCGGCGCGCCCGAGACGCCGCCGGTCGATCCCTCCCGCGCCTATCTCTTCGCGCACATGACCAAGGAGCATTACGGCACGCTCTATTATTCGGTCAGCCTCGACGGGCTGCACTGGCGGCGGATCAATGCCGGCAAGCCGGTGTCGAAGGACTATCACGGCCATGCCTCGATCGCGCGGGGCGGCGACGGGCGCTATTACCTCGTCGGCAACCAGAGCGACGAGGACCCGCTGATCCGCTTCTGGGTCTCGGACGATCTGATCCGCTGGACGCCCTATGCGACCTACCAGCCCGATCTCACCAATATCCCCGACCACGCGCACGCGCTCCAGCGGATCGGCGCGCCCAAATTGATGTTCGACACTGCGTCGGGCTCGTTCCTGCTCAGCTGGCACACCCCGACCGTACCGGGCTCGAAGGAAAATCCCGAAAGCTATTGGGCGAGCCAGCGCACGCTCTACGTGACCGGCAAGGACCTCGCCAAGCTGCCCGCCAGGCCCAAGCGGCTATTCGCCTGGAACATGGCGACGATCGACACGATCGTGCAGCCCAATCCGCGCGGCGGCTATTGCGCGATCGTCAAGGACGAGCGCTACCCCTCGTTCGACTGGACCACCGGCAAGACGATCCGGATCAGCTGCGCGCCGAAGCTGCTCGGGCCCTATCCGCAGCCGGGCCCGCCGCTCAGTCCCAATTTCCGCGAGGCCCCGACCCTGGTGCGCGCGCCGCAGAGCAACGACTGGCTGCTTTATTACGAGCAATATGCCGGCACGAGCTATGGCCTGTCGCGCGCGCGGCGGCTCGAGGGGCCCTGGTATCAGGTGTCGGGCAATAGCGGCGTCCCCGAATGGAACCGCTACGAAATGCCGGCGGGCACGCGGCACGGATCGATGCTCGAGATCAGCCGCAAGCAATATGACGCGATCGTCGCGGCGTTCCCGGGAGGCATGCAGTGAAGCCGGTGCTGTTCGCGGCGCTCGCGATCCTGCTCGGCGGATCGGCCGACGCGCCGCAGGGCTTCACCAATCCGCTGCTGCCCTCGGGCGCCGATCCGTGGATCGTGCGCGACGGCGCGGACTATTATTACCTCAACACGCTCGGCAACCGCATCGCGATTCGCAAGACCCGCGATCTCGGCAAGCTTGCGGACGCGGAGGAGAAGGTGGTGTGGCGCGCGCCGGCGACGGGGGCGAACGCCCAATCGGTCTGGGCGCCCGAGCTGCACCGCATCGAGGGTAAATGGTACCTCTATTATACGGCCGCCGCGGCGGGGCATGACGACGATGCGCATCGCGGCATCTTCGTGCTCGAGAATGCCGCGAGAGACCCGCAGGCCGGCAGCTGGATCGATCGCGGCCAGCTCGCGACGCGCCATACCGGGATCGACGGCACCACCTTCGCCTATCGCGGCAAGCGCTATTTCGTCTATTCGCCTTATGTCGGCCCCGACAGCAACCTCGCGATCGTCGAAATGGCCAATCCCTGGACGCTGAAGGGGTCCGAGGCCATCATCGCACGGCCCGACCAGCCATGGGAGCGCCAGGGCGGGCGCCAGATTCTCGAAGGTCCCGAATTCCTGCCCGGCCCCCAGGGGCAAATGTTCCTGACCTATTCGGGCAGCGCCTGCTGGTCCGACGATTATGCGATCGGCCTGCTCAGCGCGCGCGCCGGCGCCGATCCGCTCGACCCCAAGGCATGGACCAAGACGCTGCAACCGGTGATCGCCAAGGCGCCGGGGCAGGGCGTCTATGCCCCCGGGCATAATGGCTTCTTCACCACGCCCGGCGGGGCGCGATGGATCGTCTATCACGCCAATCCGGCGCCAGACCTCAAGTGCGGCAAACAGCGGGCGCCGCGAATCCAGCGCGTCGCGTTCGGGCGTGACGGACGCCCGCGCTTCGGCGAGCCGGTGCGGAGCGGGGTGCTGCGCTGAACGGCACGCGCGCATTCGGTGCTGGAAATCTCCGGATTGCCGACTTATAGCGCGCGCTCTGTCGATCCCCGGTCCTGTGCCGGGGCGCGCGGGTGTGGCGGAATTGGTAGACGCAGCGGACTCAAAATCCGCCTCTGGCAACAGATTGTCGGTTCGAGTCCGACCACCCGTACCAGATTGGCACCGGACCCTGACACGACGTCAGGGCAGCATAGCCAGCGCCTATATCTCTCTTGTGCGGATTGCACTCGTAAGACGCCCGTGGATGCTTTACATCGGTCGCAAGGGAATTGCGGCGAGTGCCCCGATATCCCAGACGAGAGGATGCAATGTCGGAGGGATCGGGCGGACCATGGACGTCGTCGGGAGCGCAGATTTCTGCGCAGCCGGGCGATTCCAAGCATGCCGGATCGGCCGACCTCGCTGGCAGCGAGCAGCGCCTTCCCAATTTTCCCCCCGAACGCGCCGAACGCGGAATTCAGCTGCTTTCCCGATTCGCCGGCCCGGCGATTTTCTTCCTGGCGTTGGGCGGAATCGTCTGGTTGCTCGTCAAGTAACTGAGCCCGCGGCCTTTATTACGCCGAGCCAAGGGGAGGGCGCAGCAAGCTCCTGAAAATCGCGTCGACGCTGCGCCTGTTCGATCGTCTCAGCGAATCCCTCTCCGAGCACGGGTCATCCCAAAATGGTGCGGTTAACCAGGTGTTAGCCTTGCCTTCGCGCCGCACATGTGGCCTGCTGCATTGCAGCAAGACTTTCGCGATCGAACCGCGAGTGCCTTGCGGGCCCGTTGTTGGGCGTGTTGCGTCAAGGAGTTCGGGTCTCGCATGTCAAAGATTGACCTCGCGATCCATGGGTACCCCAATCGTACGCCGTTCGCCACGGCGGCGCGACGGAGTGCCAAGGTCTGGCTATGCCTGACGTTGATCGGTGCCGACGCGCTGGCGCTGCTCGTCGGCTTCGCGATTGGCATACGCGTCGAGCAGCCGGTCGCGATCACCAGCGATGTGTGGACCACGCTGTTCGGCGTGATGCTCGTCCATGCCGGCATCGCCTTCCAGAACCAGGCCTATGCCACCAAGTGCCTGACCAGCGCGCAGGCGAGCTGCCGCCAGGCGCTGCTGTCGATCGCGGCGACCCTGCTGGTCTTCCTGCTGGTGGTGTTCTCCCTCAAGGTGACGGGCCAGCTCCCGCGTCTCGCACTGTCGGTCGGCATCGTCTCGACCTCGGTGCTGATCCTCAGCCAGCGCCTGCTGCTGTGCCATTTCGTCCGCCGCGCCTATGGCAATCGCCTCCATACCGAATTGGTGATCGTAGACGGCGGAAACGTGCCGGATGGGTGCCTTGGGAGCGACATTGTCGACGCCCAGGTGATGGCGCTGCGCTCGGACCTCGACGATCCGTACATGCTCAATCGGCTCGGCACTCTGCTGCGCCACTATGACCGCGTTGTCATCAGCTGCGTGCCCGAGCGGAAGAGCGAATGGGCGCAGGTGTTGAAAGGCGCGAACATCGTCGGCGAGATCATCGTCCCCGAGATCGCCGAACTCGGGCCGCTGGCGGTGCACGAATTGCACGGCGTGACCACGGTGGTGGTCTCGCGCGGGCCGCTCAATCTCGCCGACCGCGCCAAGAAGCGCGCGCTCGACATCGCAATGACGGTGCCGGTGCTGATCGCGCTGCTGCCGGTGATGCTACTGGTCGCGATCGCGATCCGGCTCGAGACGCCGGGGCCGATCTTCTTCCGGCAGGAGCGGATGGGGCGCGGCAACCGCATCTTCCAGATTCTCAAGTTCCGCAGCATGCGGGTCGAGACCAGCGATTCGGACGGCACGCGCTCGGCGAGCCGCGACGACGACCGGATCACTCGCGTCGGCCGCCTGATCCGCCGGACCAGCATCGACGAGCTGCCCCAGCTGATCAACGTGCTGCTCGGCGACATGAGCCTGGTCGGGCCGCGTCCGCACGCACTCGGATCGAAGGCCGGCAACGAACTGTTCTGGCGCGTCGATCGCCAATATTGGCTGCGTCATGCGCTCAAGCCGGGAATCACTGGGCTGGCGCAGGTCCGCGGCTTCCGCGGCGCGACCGAGCACCGCCGCGACATCATCAATCGGCTTGGGGCCGATCTCGAATATCTGCAGGGCTGGAGCCTGTGGCGCGACGTCGGCATCCTTGCCAAGACCGCCCAGGTTCTCGTCCACAAGAACGCGTATTGAACGGAGGAGAGGAGGCCATAAGGCATGCGTTAACCATCGCTGCCAAGCTTCCCTAAATCATTGTCGGTCATAGCCGTCGCCGAGCAACAAGGGTCTCGGTGATGGCGGATAATCTGGTGATGGCGCGCGACGCCGATGTGCGTACCGCCGAGCAGGGACAGGCGGAGCCGATGTGGCTGATGCCCGCGGACTTTCGCGAGCCGCTGGCCGAGCGGATGATCGAGGCCGGTTCGCGCTGGGCGGGAATCGCCAGCTTCGCAGTCGCGATCGGCGCGATCGGGCTCTGGCTGCTGGGCTGAGCCGACTCGGCCGAGGCGCTTTGGACGGCCACGCCGTCCCAGAACCGAACAGACCGTGCCATTGGCGCGACCAAATGCATTTGTCCCCTGTGGGCAGCAGCGTCCGAACGCTCTAGCATGACCAAATTGCTGCACTGCAACGAGGTCAAGAGCGCGTGCTTTGCTCTGACGAAAGAGTATCTGGTCTAAAATCTCTCGCAGCTGCGAACGGCTGTGGAGTCTTGCATAAATGCGTGTCGCGATCGCATCTGGCGGTCGGCTCGGCGCTGTTCGCCATGCTGGCGGTCGGCCCGGCGCTGGCCCAGCAAGCGTCGCGGCCCAAGGGATCGCAGGCGGCCGAGCAGGGGCTGCGGATCGAGCCGTCGCTGACTGCGGTCTATGACGACAATGTCTATCGCGTCGATTCGCGCACAGGCGATCCGGTCGATGACGTGATCGTCACCCCCGCGGTCGAGGCGCGGTTCGACCGGGACATCGGCACGCGTTCGGTTAGTCTGCGCGCGCTCGCCGGCTATGACCGCTTCCTGTCCGAAAGCGGGCGGAGCAAGCCGCGCTTCGAACTCGAGGGGTCGGGCAAGTTCCTGATCGCCGGACAATGCGCGGTGCGGCCGCTCGCCAGCTATCGCCAGCAGCGTGCCGATTATGGCGACATCAATAGCGCGAGCGAGAATCTGCAGAAATTCTCCACGCTCGGCGTGTCGGCCGATTGCGAGCGCGCGGCGGGTCTCTACCCGGTGGCGGCATGGCGACGCGACACCACGCGCAACGGCGATGGCTTCGAATATGCCGACCAGACCAGCAATCTCTACCGCGGCGGTATCGGCTATGCCCGCCCGAGCCTCGGCAAACTCACTGCATATTATGAGCGCGTCACCAGCGACCGTCCCGAGCTCGGGGTCGAGAATCGCAGCAACGCGTATGGCGTGAGCTTCTCGCGCGCGGTCTCGCCGATCACGTCGATCGATGCCGACTTCCGCTGGATGCACGTCACGAGCAATTCGGCCGCGATCGGCGGCTATGACGGGCCGGGCTGGGCTTTGCGGGTGTCGACCCTGGCGATCCCGCGGGTGAAGCTCACCGGCTCGACCGAGCGGACAATCGTCAACGACAGCCTGATCGCCACCGGCTTCGCGATCCGCACCGCACACCGCCTCTCGGCCGAAGTGGCGCTGAGCGAATTGACTAGCATCGGCGCGTTCGGTGAACTCGTTCGCCGGGATTTCCGTCAGGATGCGGGCATCCGTCCGTTCAATTACACCCACGACCGGACGAACCAGTTCGGTTTGCTGGCCACGCGCAAGCTGACCGACCGCTTTGCGCTCGATTTCTCGCTATCCCGTCTCGATCGCGCCACTAACAGCGACGTCTCGAACTATCGCGCGACCCGCGTGTCGCTCGGCGCAACCATGAGGTTCTAACCGATGAGGAACATTTCCCTGAACCACCGCCTCCTCTCCGCGACGCTCGCCGCGTCGATCCTAGCCCTGCCGGCCGTGGCGCAGACCAGCGGCGCGGGCGCGCCTGCTGCCGCCGCTGCCGCGCCGGCGCCCGACGGCTATCGCCTCGGCCCGGATGATGAGGTCAAGATCGCGATCTACGGCCAGCCCGACCTTTCCGTGACGACGCGGGTCAAGGCCGACGGGACGATCCGGCTGGCGATGCTCGGCGCGGTCGACGTCCGCGGCAAGACCACTGCCGAGCTCGCCGACGCCATCGCCGCGGGCTATGCCAAGGGCGGGTATCTCGAGCGGCCGTCGGTCAATGTCGAGGTGTCGCAGTTCGTCAGCCGCTTCGTCACCGTGCTCGGCAACGTGCCGCAAGCGGGCAATTACCCGCTCGACCGGCCGTACAGCGTCGCGGCGATGCTCGCCAAGGCGGGCGGCGCGAACGCGACCGGCGCCAATGCCGTAATCCTAACGCCCGCCGACGGCAGCGGCCCGGTGCGCATCTCGCTTGCCGACATGAATTCGGGCGCCGGCCGCACGCTCGCGCCCGGGGACATCCTGTTCGTGCCCCCGGCCGAGAAGGTCTATGTCTACGGCCAGGTCCAGGGGCCCGGCGCGTTCAACTACGTTCCCGGCCAGACCTTCCGCCAGGCGCTCGCGCTCGCCGGCGGTCCGACGTTGGCCGGCTCGACCAAGCGCATCAAGGTGCGCCGCGCCGGCAAGGAAATCGAAGGCGTCAATCTCGACGATCAGGTCCAGCCCGAAGACGTGCTGGTGATCCGCGAGAAGCTGTTTTGAATAGCGCCTATAATCGGAGACACGGCATGCGCTGGAGCGAGCGAGTGCAGCATTGGCTGCGGGGGCTGCTGGGCGGAGACGCCGGCGGCAGGCGGATTCCCGAGCGGCTGGATTATGTCGCGGAGTTCGAGGAGCCGGTGGCGGCGATCGCGCCCGGACGCGCCGCGGCCGCGCAGCCGAACATCGCTCTGCGGCGCAACGCCGTGTTCGCAGCGTTCAACACCGCGGTGCCGGTCAGCGACCGTCACGGCCTCGCCGGACGCAAGAAGGAACTCGCCCGGCTGGTCGACGCGGTGGTCAAGCAGCGCAAGCACGCGCTGGTCTATGGCGCGCGCGGATCGGGCAAGACCTCGCTGGCGCGCGTGTTCGGCGACCTTGCCGACGAAGCGGGCTGCGTCGCGCTCTATGGCTCGGCAAGCGAGGGCGCCGATATCGACGGGCTGTTCCGTCCGTTTCTCGACGAACTGCCGCTCCAGCGCGGCATCGCCGAGACAATCCCGTCGGATCGCCCGCTCGGCGTCCAGCAGCTCGCCAACCTCTTCGTCCAGGGCGTGACTCAGCGCACCCTGCTGATCGTCGACGAGTTCGACCGCGTCACCACCGAACGTACGCGCCATGAAGTCGCGTCGCTGCTCAAGCTGCTGACCGACATGCATTCGACGGTGCAGATCGTGCTGGTCGGCATCGCCGGCAATGTCGACGGCCTGCTCGCGGCGCATCCGTCGCTGCGGCGGCATCTGTTTGCCCAGCCGGTCGCGCCGATCGAGCGCGACGAGCTGGCGGGCTTGCTGCGGCTCTGCGCGCAGCAGGCGGGGCTGGCGTTCGAGGAGGATGCGGTCCAGGCGATCGTCTCGGCGGCGATCGGCTCGCCTTATCATGCGCGCGTATTCGGGATGCACGCGGCGCTGATCGCGGAAGCCGCGGGGAGCGATCGCATCGGCCTTGCCGACGCACAGAAGGGCCTTGCCGAGGCACTCGCCGAATGGCGCGACCTCACGCCGGAGATCTGCACCGTGTTCGAGCGCGCGCTCGACCAGGCTGGTGCGCTGCGCGGGATGATCGCGCTGGCGGGCGTGCTCGCTGCGCATTCGCCGGTGCTCACCTTCGAGCGGATGACCGCGGCGGGTACCGACCTGTTCGGTGACGAGATCGGCGGCGCTGCCGCGGTCGACCGGACGATCGGGCTGATCGCGCCGGCGCTGAGCGAGGACGGCATGCCCGGCGAGCTCCAGTTCACCGATTCGCTGTCGCCGCAATTCCTCGTGCTGATGGCCAATGGCGCCACATCGCGTTCGCGCGAAACCGCAAGGCAGGCGCGCGACACGCTCGACGCGCGCGAACTTCTCCAGGGAGTGGGGCTATGACGATCAAGCCAGCCGATCTGATCGAGGCGCTCAAGGCGCGGTGGCTGCTGATCGCGGCGATCGCAGGCGTGCTGTTCGCGATCATCGCGGGGATCGCATTGATGCAGCCGCGCCAATATCTGGCGAGCTCGTCGCTGCTCCTCGATCTGTCGCAGACCGATCCCACCGATAGCGGCCAGCAGCAGCAGGCGCGGGTCGAGACCGATTCGGTGGTCGCCACCCAGCTTGATCTGATCAAGAGCGCCAAGGTGATCAACCTGGTCGCCCAGCGCGCAGGCTTCGTCGATGCGACCCCGGCTGATCTTCCCGCCGAGGCGCGGCTGCAGCAAGCGGCGGCGCGGGTTCGCGCAGGGCTCAATGTCGTCACCGGACGGCAGAGCAACGTGCTGCAGATCCAGTATCTCGATCCGGATCCGGCGGTCGCCGCGCGCGTCGCCAACCTCGCCGCGCAGATTTACATGCGCGAACAGGTCGCGCTGCGGGCATCGACCGCGCAGGGATCGGCGCAATGGTTCGAGGCGCGCACCGCCGATGTCCGCCGCCGTTACGAAGTCGCGCAGAAGAAGCTGTCCGACTTCCAGCGCGCGCACGACATCATCGGGATGAACCGGATGGATCTCGAGGCCGAGAAACTCAAGAACCTCTCGGCCTATCTCACCCAGGCGCAGGCCGATGCTGCTGCGGCGCATTCCAAGTCGGGATCGGCCGCGGTGCCGGAGGTGGCGACCGCGCTGGTCGTCCAGAACATCCAGGAAGCGATCGCCACCCAGGCCGCCAAGGTCGCCGAGCTCGGCAAGTCGCTCGGGCCAAACCATCCGCAGATGGTCGCCGCCCGCGCGCAGCTGAGCGAGCTTCAGGGCAGTCTGCGCGAGGCGCGGGCCAGCCAGGCCACGGCCATGACCGCGAACAGCAGCGCGGCGAGCCGCCGCGAGGGCGAGCTTCGCGCCGAGATGGCGGCGCAGGAGGATCGCATGATCCGCATGTCGGGCGTGCAGGACCAGCTCATGGTCATGCAGCGCGACGTCGAAGCGGCGCGCCAGACCTATGACACCGTCCGCCAGCGCTTCAACGAAGCCGCGCTCAAGAGTCAGATCTCGCAGCCCAATGCGAGCCTGCTCGACGAGGCGAGCGTGCCGCTGTTCCCGGCGCGGCCGAACCTGCCCTTGTGGTTCGTCGCCGGCCTGGCGCTCGGGCTGCTCGTCGGCATCGCAGTGGTCGTGCTCGGCGAGATCCTCCGTCCACGCGTCCGCACGGCGAACGGGCTCGCGGCGGCGACCGAAGTCGAAGTGATCGCCGATCTTTCCCCCAAATCCCGGGCCGTCGAAGGCCTGTTCATGCCACGTCAGGAGGCTGCATGAGGCTCCGTTCCACTGCGGGTGCGAACCCGCTGCTCGCCGACGCGACCTTTCACGCCGCGGGGGACGCCGAGACATCGGCGCCGAGCGGGCTCGGCCTGCTGACCGCGGGGGACGAACGCGTCGATCCGCTGGTCACCGCGGCGTTCGACGCCGACGATCCCTATGTCGCCAAGGTGCGCAAGGTCCGCGCCAAGCTGCTCGCCACGGCGCGCGAGGCGCGTGGCGCCGACGGGCGGCTGCGGCTCGCCTTGCTGTCGCTCCAGGGCGGTGACGAGGCCTCGATCCTCGCCGCCAATCTCGGCGCGGTGATGGCGCAGATGGACGGGCCGACGATCCTCGTCGACGCGGATATCGAGCGACCCTCGCTCGACCGGCTGCTGCGCCAGCCCAACCGTATCGGTCTCGCCGAGCAACTGGGCGGGATGGCGCTGCGCCTCCCGGTGCTCCAGACCGCGATCGACCGGCTGTGGCTAATGCCCGCCGGCCAGGCAGCGGGTGGTGCCGCGACTTTGGTCGAAAAGGGCTCGCTCGCCGAGGCGGCCAAGGGCTGGAACCTGCCCGAGGCCAATCTGCTCGCCTATCTGGCGGAGCGTCCGCGCGGCGGCACCGCCTTCGGCAACATCCTCGAGAAGTTCGACGCGGTCGTGCTCGTTACCCGCCGCGGCGTTACCCCCGTGTCCGAGGTGCGCCGCGTGGTCGACGATCTCGACCGGCATCACATCCCGATCGCCGGCTCGGTGGTCAGCTGAGGAGCGCGGACATGCACGGAAACGCAATCGAGCTGGCGCTCGGCGGCAGCACCGGCGAGGGGCATTCGGAGAGCGTCAACGTCGGCGGCGTGCCGGTGTCGACGCTGTCGCTCAAGGCGCTGATCGACAAGATGCTACGCGACGCGCCGCTGCGGCTCGCTGCGGGGCAGGCGCCGTGGCTGGTGTTCGACTGCAATGGCCACGGTTTGTCGCTCAACGCCACCGACAAGGCGTTCGCGAAGGATCTGGCGCAAGCCGATCTGATCCACGCCGACGGCCAGGTGATCGTCAAGGCGTCGCACTGGGTCGGCGGCCCGGCGATCGCCGACCGCTCGAGCACCACCGACATGTTCATCGACAGCCTTCCCGGCGCCGCGGCCGCCAAGGTGCGCTATTATCTGCTCGGCGGTACCGAGCAGGTGAACAAGGATTGCGCCGATAAGATCTGCGCCGACACGCCTGGGCTCGAACTCGCCGGGCGCCGCAACGGCTTCTGGAAGGCCGAGGAAGAAGACGCGGTGATCGACGCGATCAACGCCGCCGCGCCCGACGTCCTCTGGGTCGGCACCGGCAAGCCGCGCGAGCAGGCGTTCTGCGTGCGCAATCGCGACCGGATCAAGGCGGGCTGGATCGTCACTTGCGGCGGCCTGTTCAACTACATCACCGGCGATTACCCGCGCGCGCCGCAATGGATGCAGGATGCCGGGCTCGAATGGCTTCACCGCATGGCGACCAATCCGCGCCACCTCGCCTGGCGCTACCTCACCACCAATCCGCATGCGATGTACCTGATCTGGAAGCACCGGAATGGCTGAGGCGCCTGCCATGGCTCCTGAACGCAAGCCGCTCCGCGCCACGCTGGCGCGGTTCGGACTGGCGAGCATGTCCTCGGCCGCGGTGTCGGTCAGCCATTTGCTCGTCCAATTGGTCTCGGTGCGCCGGCTCGAGGCGAGCGAGATCGGTACGCTCGCTTTCCTGCTGGTGATCATCCAGTTCGGCTACAGCCTGTCCAACGCTTTGGTCTCGACGCCCTATGCGATCGCGGTCAATCAGCGCGAGGACGGCGCCGAAGACGGTTTCGACTTCTTCTTTCCCGTGAACTTGCTGCTCGCGCTCTCGCAAGGGTTGCTCTGCGCCGCGATCGGCTGGGTGATGGTGGGGCCCTGGGCCGCCGCCGCATTCGGGCTGACGGGTGTGTTCTCGCTGGTGCGCTGGTTCGGCCGTGCCAATGCCTATGCCCATCATACGCCGGGCGGCGCGGCGGTATCCGACGTCGTCTATGCGGTCCTCGTCGTCGCCGGCGTGGGTGCGACGTTCGCATTCGACGCGCGGATCGAATTGTTCGGCGCGGTGCTGGCCTTTGCAGGCATGATCGCGTTGATCCCATTCGGTGCAGCCTTTCTCGCGCGCCACCGCCCGGCCGGGCTCGGCCGCGCGCTCAAGCGTTACGCGCCGGTGTGGAAGCGCCAATCGGCCTGGACGCTGATCGGGGTGATCACCACCGAGGCGACCTCGAACGCGCACAGCTACATCGTCACTCTATTCGCCGGGCCGGCGGCATTCGCGCCGATCGCGGTCGGCATGCTGTTCTTCCGCCCGGTCAATGTCTGCATCACGGCGCTGACCCAGCTCGAACGCCCGCGCATGGCGCGCGCGGTAGGGCAGGGCAACGACCGCGCCGCGCGCGGATCGGCGCGCGCCTTCATGGGCGCGCTCGTCGTGATCTGGGTGCTGACCGCAGGCACGGCGGCCGGGATTCTCTGGCTGTTCCCGCACGTGATCATCAAGCCGACCTTGTCGGTGCCGACGGTGATGATCGCGGTCGCCTTGTGCGCCGCCTTGTCGCTGGTCCAGTGCCTTCAGGCGCCGATGAGCGTGCTCACCCAGGCGCGCGGCGCGTTCAAGCCGCTCGCCGCGACCAGCGTGCGCAGCTGCTTCGTCGGCGTCGCCGCGGTGGTCGCGATCACCTTGCTCGCGCCCTCGGTCTATACGATCGCCGGCGTGGTGCTCGCGCAGCTCGTCATGATGCTCGGCATCTGGCGGCTCGACCGTCTTGCGCGGCGCGAGATGGCCGAATGAGCCTCGCGCTTCCCTGGCATCGCGGGCGCGTGCCTGCGCGCAATGCCGGCACCACGGGGCGCAGCCGCACCGTGGCCGACCGCGCCGAGGCGCTGATCCCGGTCGCGCAGTTCGTCTATTACGTCTTCCTGATGATGATCTTCATCGGGCAGCAGCCCTTCTCGTCGCGCAACCAGGAACAGTTGGTCGCGATGGCGGCGAACAATGACGGGTCGGACGTCTACAAGCAGGCCTTCTTCATCGGCTTCGCCTTGCTGCTCACCCTGCTCGAGCTGAACCGCCGCTACGCGCCGCAATATCGCTTCACTTACTGGCCGCTGCTGGTGATGCTCGCCTGGTTCCTGATCAGCTGCACCTGGGGCGTCGACCCGTTCGTGTCGTTCAAGCGCGCGATGCAGCAGGTGATCGTGATCTACATCACCTTCCTGTCGCTCGCCTTGCTCGGGCCCGAGCGGATCTACCGCACCCTGGTGGCGGCGCTGGTGACTTCGCTGCTGATCTGCTGGATCTCGCTGCCGCTGACCCCCAATGCGGTTCACCCGCCGACCGAGAGCGACAAGGCGCTGATCGGCGCGTGGCGCGGTTTCTTCTTCCACAAGAA
This sequence comes from Sphingomonas sp. FW306-1B-B10E, assembly GCF_058782005.1. Lineage (NCBI taxonomy): Bacteria > Pseudomonadati > Pseudomonadota > Alphaproteobacteria > Sphingomonadales > Sphingomonadaceae > Sphingomonas > Sphingomonas sp. FW306-1B-B10E. Next base: position 20,587 of record NZ_JBYSXG010000029.1, on the reverse strand, counting down.
CATCGCCGGCGCCGTGATGGCGCTGACCTTCGTGGTCACTGCGCATGCCTTCTTCACTTCGCGAAAGTGGTATTATGCGCTGTTCTCGGTGATGGCGTTCGTCTTCGTCGTCGGCACCAAGAGCAAGACCTCGCTCGCGCTCTGCTTCGCGATCCTCGCGGTGAGCTCGATCTACCGGTTGCTCAGCCAGTCGGTCGCCAAGCGCGCGGTGTTGCTGCTGCTCGTCGGGGTCGGCATGCTGCTGTTCCTGGCGCTCTACATCGCCTTCCAGCCGACCATCGAGCGGCTGTTCGCGGATCCGACCGCATTCACCGGGCGCGTGTCGATCTGGAAGGTCGCGATCGATTACCTGGCCGATCATCCCTATCTCGGCTCGGGCTTCGGCGGCTTCTGGCAGGTCGGCGACCTCTCGCCCGCGCACGATTATCTCAACCAGCAATTTCAATTGCTCACCGCCCACTCGCACAACGGCTATCTCGAGATCCTCGTCACGACCGGTCCAGTCGGGCTGCTGCTGCTGCTGGTCTCGTTCGTCGTGCTGCCGGCTTATTGGTTCCTGACCGGCACGACCAAGGCGAATGCCATGCTGATGGCGAGTGCCTTCGCGATCTGGAGCTTCGTGCTCTACCAGAACCTGCTCGAGACCTCGTTCTTCGACAAGGACCGCCAGGTCTGGGTGATCTTCCTGTCGTCGCTCGCGATTGCGCACGCCTCGTTCAAGTCGGTCGATCGCCCGCGCTGGCATCGCCGCACGCCTGTTTTGGCCCCGGGAGGTGCCGCATGACCGAAATCGCCATCTGCATCGCCACGCGCCAGCGCCCCCAGGGCATCACCCGCACTCTGCGCTCGCTCGCCGAACTGGTCACCGAGCGCGAGGTGACGGTGATCGTCGCCGACAATGACGGCGTGAAGCGCGAAGGTGTCGCCGCGGTCGAGGCGCTGCGCGCAGGCGGCTATCGCTGGCCGCTCGAAGTGCTCACCGTGCCCGAGCCCGGTATTCCTCAGGTTCGCAACGCGCTGGTCCAGGCCGCATTGCGCCTGCCCGGCATCGCTTTCGTCGCGATGCTCGACGATGACGAGGCCGCCGATCCGCACTGGCTCCACGCGATGCTCGCCTGCCAGGCGGCGACGCGCGCCGATGTCGTCGGCGGCGCCGTGCTGCGCGAGATGGAGGGCGAGATCGCCCCCTGGGCCGCGCGCCACCCCTTGCTCCAGCCCAAGTCGCGCGGCGCCTCGGGCGTGGTCGAGCTGATCGACAGTACCGCCAACGTGCTGATCGACGCGGAGGCACTCCGCGCGCTCGGCGACAAGCCGTTCGACGAGGCGATGGCGCTCACCGGCGGCTCGGACAAGCAGCTCTTCACGCGGATGCAGCGGGCAGGGCGGCGCTTCGCCTGGGCCGAGGACGCGCGCGTCACCGAACTGATCCCGGCGAGCCGCATCACGTCCAAATGGCTGCTGATGCGCGGCTACCGGATCGGGATGACCGACACGATCACTGCGATGGCGCACAGCACGCGGCTCAAGGTCGCCACTGCCGAGGCCGCACGCATCGCCGGAGGGTTCGTCGTCGGCGCATTCGGCGCGCTCACGCCCGATCGCGGCAAGCGCATCGTCCGACTGGGCAAGCTCTATCGCGCGGCGGGCAAGGTCGCCGCGCTCACCGGCCATCGCTACGAGGAATATCGCAAGGTGCACGGCGCATGATGAACGACACCGGCCAGCCCACCTTCTCGGTGGTGATCCCGCTCTACAACCGCGCCGACGTGGTCACGACGACGATCCGCTCGGTGCTCGCCCAGGATTTCGGCGACTTCGAGATCATCGTGGTCGACGACGGGTCTAAGGACGATCCCGAGCCGGTGGTGCGCGCGATTGCCGATCCGCGGATCCGCTATGTCCGACAAGACAATGCCGGCGGCGGCGCGGCGCGCAACCGCGGCATCGAGGAGGCGCGCGGACGCTACATCGCCTTTCTCGATTCGGACGACCAGTTCCTGCCGGGCAAGCTGTCGATCATGGCGGCAGCCTTGCCCGACACCGACGATACCGTGCTCTATTCCCAAATGAAGGTCGATCGCGGCGTCGACCGCTATTGGGTCCGCCCCGAGCGCGGCATCCGCGAGGACGAGGACGTCGGCGAATATCTGTTCTGCGCCAATCAGTTCATGCAGACTTCGACGCTGGTCGTGCCGACCGCGCTCGCCAAGCAGGTGCGCTTCGATCCGGCGCTCAAGAAGGGGCAGGACCTCGACTTCGCCGTCCGGCTCCAGGTCGCCGGCGGGCGCTTCCGGATGATCGAGCAGCCGCTGACGATCTGGCTCGACGCGAGCGAGGTCGGCCGCACTTCCTATGTCCGCGGCTACGAGACTTCGCTCGACTGGCTCGACCGCTGCGGGCATCTGCTCACCAACCGCGCGCGCCACGGCTATCGCGCGACCGTGCTCGCCTATCACATGGCGCCGGTGCGCCCAGTCGCGGCGCTGCCCGAGCTCGTCCGCGGGCTGTTCTATGGCAAGGTGCCGGCGCGCATCCTGGCGCGCCAACTGCTGCGCTCGTATTTGCCCAAGTCCTTCTACCGCTCGCTGGTCAACCAGTTCGTCCAGCGCTTCGGCAAGGCCGAAGCGCTCGCCGGCAAGGCGGGCAAGTGAATGGCGCCGGATAACCCCTCCGGCGAGGTTCCGGCGGAGGGTCCGCTGTTCACCGTCGTCATTCCGACGTTCAATCGCCGCGACGCTGTGGTCGAGGCGGTGCGCTCGGCGCTCGCCCAGGACGTCCGCGACCTCGAGGTCATCGTCGTCGACGACGGCTCGACCGACGGCACCGCCAGCGCGGTCGCGGCGATCGGGGACGAGCGGATCCACGTCATCGTCCAGCCTAATGCCGGCGCCGCGGCGGCACGCAATCGCGGGATCGATTATGCGCGCGGCCGCTACGTCGCGTTCCTCGATTCGGACGATCGTTTCCTCGACGACCATCTCGCTGACCTGCTGCCGCTGCTCGCGCAGGGCGACGACGTCGTCGCCTATTGCCGGGTGGTGGTCGATCGCGGATCGGGGCGGCACTTCCTCAAGCCGCACCGCGAGATGCTCAGCGGCGAGACCGTCGACCGCTATCTGATGTGCGAGCGCGGCTTCATCCAGACGAGCAGCATCGCGCTGCGACGTACGCTGGCGGACAAGGTGCGCTACCGCGAGGATGTCGGGTTCGGCGACGATACCGATTTCGCAGTGCGGCTGTCGCTGGCCGGCGCGCGCTTCCTGATGGCCCAGCGCGCGACGGTGCTGTGGGCCGATCGCAAGACCGAGAACCGGCTGTCCCAAGTCCGCGCCAATATCGGCAACCTCGCCTGGCTCAAGGATCTGCGCCCGCATATCTCGGCGCGGGCCTATTCGGCTTATATGGGCTGGCACGCCGCCAAGAGCGTCTGGCCGACCAGCCGTCGCACCGCGCTGCGCTATTATTTCGACGCGCTTCGGCACGGCGCGTTCCGGCCGAGGGTCGCCGCGATCGTGCTATTGCAAATCATTATCCCTGATAATCATTATCGAAAAGCCGCGGATCGATGGATCGCCTTGACCAGCCGGGTGCGGGGCGCCCGGATATGAAGCGCCGCGCCTTCATCGCGGGCGCGGCAGCGGCGTGCAGCGTGCCCTTGGTGAGCAGCGCGGTGCCGTTCGTGCCGCCGCGACCCAGCTTTCGCGGGCCCGGGCTCGATGCCCGGGCGCGGCGCAGCGGCCGGCGCTTCGGCTGCGCGATCAAGTCGAGCCAGCTTGTCAAGGATCCAGCCTTCACCGCCGCGGTGCTGCGCGAGGCGGGGACGATCGTCCAGGAATATGAGCTCAAGCGGCACGTCACCCAACCTGCCCCGGGCAAATATGATTTCAGCGGCAACGACAAATTGATCGACTTCGCGCAGCAGCACGGACTTGCCGCGCGCGGTCATACGCTGGTCTGGTACGCGATGAACCCGCCTTGGCTGCAGGCGGCGCTTCCCAAGGCGGCGGCGCGCGCGAAAGAGGGGCTGCTCACCGGTTATATCGACACCGCGATGCGCCGCTATGCGGGGCGGATCGGCGAGTGGGATGTGGTCAACGAGCCCGTCGAGCCCAAGGAAGGCCGCGCCGACGGGCTGCGCGCCGACAACATCTGGGGCCAGGCGTTCGGCGAGAACTATATCGACATCGCCTTCCACACTGCTCGCGAGGCCGATCCGCGCGCTCGGCTGTTCCTCACCGACTTCGGACTCGAACATGCGTCACGGCGCTGCGCGGCGCGGCGCACCGCGATTCTCAAGCTGCTCGAACGCGCACTTGCCCGCCGCGTGCCGATCGACGCACTCGGCATCCAGGGACATTTGAAGCCGTTTTGCGAGCCGTTCGACGAACGCACCTTCGCCGGCTTTCTCGACGAGATCCGCGGCATGGGGCTGAGGATCGCGATCACCGAGATGGATATAGCCGATCGCGGCGGGCCGCAGGAAGTCGAACCGCGCGACGCGCAGGTCGCCGCTGTCGGCAAGGCGTTCCTCGACGTCGCGCTCGACAACCCGGCAACCAGTTCGGTGCTGAGCTGGGGGCTGTCCGATCGCTATTCGTGGCTGTCGACCTATCCCGACTATCGCTGGCCCGACGGCAAGCCTGCGCGCGGGCTGCCGCTCGACAGCGACCTGCAACGCAAACGCCTCTGGGCATCGATAGCGGCGGCGTTCGACGCTGCGCCGCCCGCACGCAAAGGAGTCCGGACATGAGGATCGCGCCACTCACCGGGCTGCGCGGCATCGCCGCGATCGCGGTGCTGCTTTACCATATTCCGCATTCCCCCGCCTTCGCGGCGTTTCATCTGACCTTGTTCTCGCGCGCCTATCTCGCGGTCGATTTGTTCTTCGTCCTCTCCGGCTTCGTGATCTCGATCGGCTATTATGAGCGCGTCGTGAAGCGGCCGAGCGCGGCGAGCTATGGCGATTTCCTGCTCAATCGCATGGCGCGCGTCTGGCCACTCCATTTCGTCGTCGCCTTGGTGTTCGCCGCGCGGATCCTGCTCAATGTCTCGGGCGACCAGCCGGTTGCGCTGACTCCGCTCAACATCGCCACCAATGTGCTGATGATCCAGAGTTGGGGCTGGGGGACGCAGGCGCTCGCCGGCAACAGCTGGTCGGTGAGCACCGAACTCGTCGCCTATCTGGCGTATCCGCTGGTCGCGCTGATCGCCTTTTCGCGGCTCGCCTGGCTCCAGGCGGTCGGCGCGGCGGCACTGCTCGTGCTCGTCGCGACGCTCGGCCACGGGTCGAAGGGGCCGCTCGACGTCAATGACGGCGACACCATCCTGCCGGTGCTGCGCTGCCTCGCGGGCTTCTCGCTCGGCGTGATCGCCTATCGGCTGGTCCGCCATCCCAGGCTCGAACAGCTGCTGGGCGGCGAGCACGGCTTTATCGGCAGCTGCGTGCTGCTCGTCGCGGCCTTCCTGATCCCCGGCGGCGATGTGATCGTGGCGCTGGCCTTCGTGCCGCTGGTAATGGCCTGCTATTATAACGGCCATACCGCGCGCGCGCTGCTCGCCAATCCCGTGGCGTTCCATCTCGGGCTGATCAGCTATTCGATCTATCTCTGGCATCCGCTGGTCCGCGACATCTTCGCGCGGGTGATGGGGATCGCGCATCGCCACCATATCATCGGCTATGACTGGGCGTTCGTACTCGCGCTTCTCGTCGCGACCTGGCTGATCTGCTGGGCGAGCTATCTGCTGATCGAAGTGCCCGGGCATCGCGCGATCAAGAAGCTCGAGCGCCGCTTCGTGCCGCGGCCGCCTCTGCCCTTCCAGCAAGCGGCCGAGTGAGCATGCCCGCGACGGTCATCGCGGTCCCGACCTTCCGCCGCCCGGCGCAATTGCGGCACCTGCTCGAAGCGGTGGCGCGGCTGGACGGTCTCGACGACACGACGCTTCTCGTCGCCGACAACGATGCGGGCGGGGAGGGGGCGGCGGTCGCCGCGGCGATGGCCGATGGCTTCCCGATCCCGATCGCGGTGATCCGCGTCCCCGAGCCTGGGCTGTGCCACGTCCGCAACGCGATCGTCGTGCACGCGCTCGCGGTGCCGGGAATGCAGCGCCTCGCGATGATCGACGACGATGAATGGCCTGAGCCGCAATGGCTCGCGGCTTTGCTCGCCGTGCAGCAACGCACTGGCGCGGCGGTGGTCGGCGGCCCGGTGCTTCCCGTTTTCACCGAGGGGACGCCGGATTGGGCCGAGCAGACATTGATCTTCCGTCCCGAGCAGCGTTCGGAAGGGCACGCCGAGATGCTCTACGCCAGCAACAACCTGCTGGTGACGCGTGAAGCGCTGGAAGCGCTGGAAGCGCTCGGCGCGCCGTGGTTCGATCCCGCGTTCAACCGCAGCGGCGGCGAGGATCTGGATTTTCTCACGCGGCTCAAGGCGCGCGGGTTCGGCTTCGGCTGGGCGCCCGGCGCGCGCGTGTCCGAATGGGTCGGCGCCGAGCGCGCGCGCAAGGCCTGGGTGCTGCGCCGGATGTGGCGGATCGGTGTCACCGACACCAAAGTGGCGCGCAAGTCCGCCAGCCGGACGACGCTCGCCTTGCGCTCGCTTGCCCTGCTCGGCCTGCGCACCGCCGCGCTGCCGACGCTCGCCTGGCAGCGCAATCGGCTCGACGTGGCCGGCCAATGGGTCAAGGCGGTCGCCCGCCTCTACGCGCTGGCAGGCGGGGGCGACGCACTCTACGCCGCCCCCGCGCCGCTCAGTTCTGCCAGGCCCGGAAGCTCTTGACGATCATGTCGCCCGAGCCGTCATCATAGGCGCCGGTGGCCTTCACCGCGACATCCATGATCGGATACCAGCGGTGCCCCTTGAACGGATTGACGCTCTGATAGGTCTCGAGGCCGTCGACGAACCAGGTGATGTATTCCGGCCCGATGTCGACGGCGTAGCGGTGATAGCCTTGCGCGAAGCCGGTCAGGCCATAGGCCTGCTCGGCCTGGATGTTGGTCCCGCGCTGGAACGATCGCACCCCGCCACTGCCGCCGTGGATGGTGGCGGAGATGTGGCGGTCGAAGTCCCAATAGCTCTGATAGCCGAAGCCCTCATACACATCGATCTCGGGTGGCCAGCCCGAAGTCGAGATCAGCCAAAAGGCCGGCCAGGACCCCCGCCGCGTCGGCATCTTGGCGACCCATTCATATTGGCCGTAGCCGATCTGGGCAGCGGTCGTGTTGTGCCCGCTCAGCACCACCGCGCCGTAATTATACCCGATTCCGGCCCAGCTGAGCGGCGAGCTCAGCTTCTGGGTGTGAAACACGAGCCCTTCGTCGGTGTATCGCAGCGGCGCTTCGACGCCTGGGAACAGCGCCTCGTCGAGATAGATGCCAGTCTCGCCATTCGCCGGCTGGGCGCGGCCGTGCGAGAGCTTGGTCGACCAGCCGCTGCTCCAGCCGGCATCGGACCATTGCATGTTGCTCTTGGTCATCTCGTATTGGAGCGTGCCATAGGTGCGGAAGGTCCGCGGGTTGCGGAAGCCGCTCGTGGCGGCCGCGGTGGCCGTCGCGCTGGTGCTCGCTGTCACCGTCGCGCTGGCAGTGCCTTGATCGGCCCCCCAAGGCGCCTCGCGCAGCTTCAGCGAGAACTGCTGTCCCTCGGTGGTGGTGAGCAGCGGCACCGATACCGTCTTGCGCAGCGGGTCGCCAGGGCGGAACACGACAACCGCCTCGGTCGCCTTGTACTGATAGCCCGACAGCGCCTTGGTGGTGCCAGAGCCGTTGACCGTGATCACCCGCGCGATCACGGTGTTGGGCGTCGCGCGGTTCAGCGTGACCGGCACGTAAGCGGTAGATGCGCCGGGCTGAAACACCGCCGCGCCGATCGACAAGGTTGCCTTGTCGGGAAGCTTGCTGCCGTTCGCAAAGTCGAACGCCGCGAAGCTGTTGGTTGTGGTGGCTAGAGTCTGGACCTGCGCCGGTGCAGCAACGCTGGTGGTAGCGTCAGTTGCAGAAACGACAATCGCTCCTGATTCTTTTTGTGAAGAGTTTGAGTCATCGCCCGCGCAGGCCGCGAGCGCGCACAGAGATACGACGCCCGCGAACGGACGTATTACAGTCATACGCATGAAACACCCCCCGGTGTCGGCGACCGACAACTGTGTCGCCTGAGGGGTATTTAGATGAAAAAGGGCGCCCAACCATGGTTGGACGCCCTATTTGCGCTAAGTTGAAGGTAGAATGCTGGTGAACTGGAAGTTAACTTACTCTGCTGCAATCGCCATTGTTTCCGACGCAATCGCGAGCCCGCGACCGACGCCGGTATAAGTGAAGCCGGCGGCTTCGACCGTGTCGGGGCGGTAGATGTTGCGCAGGTCGACCAGCACGCCCCCTTCCATCCGCTGGCGCAGCGCCTGGAGGTCGAGCGCGCGGAACGCATTCCACTCGGTGACGATCACCAGCGCCGCGGCACCATCGGCCGCTTCATAAGCCGAAGTGGCGAACTCGACATTGGGGAGCAGCGGCCGCGCGGCTGCCATGCCCTCGGGGTCGAACGCCGCAACCTGCGCGCCGCCGTCCTCGAGCGCCTGGATGATCGCCAGGCTCGGCGCGTCGCGCATGTCGTCGGTGTTGGGCTTGAAGGTAAGGCCGAGCACGGCGATCTTCTTGCCGCGCACCGATCCGCCGCATGCCGCGATGATCTTGCGGCCCATCGCGCGCTTGCGGCTGTCGTTGACCGCCACCGTCGCCTCGACGATGCGCACCGGCGCGCCGGCATCCTCGGCGGTCTTGACCAGCGCCAGCGTGTCCTTGGGGAAGCACGAGCCGCCATAGCCCGGGCCGGCGTGGAGGAACTTGCTGCCGATCCGGTTGTCGAGCCCGATCCCGCGCGCGACCTGCTGGACGTCGCCGCCCACGGCCTCGCACAGATCGGCCATCTCGTTGATGAAAGTGATCTTGACCGCGAGGAACGCGTTCGCGGCGTATTTGATCAGCTCGCTGGTGCGGCGGCCGGTGAACAGCAGCGGTGCCTGGTTGAGATACAGCGGGCGATACACCTCTTCCATCACCGGACGGGCGCGCTCGTCCTCGATGCCGATGACGATGCGGTCGGGGCGCTTGAAGTCCTCGATCGCCGCGCCTTCACGCAGGAATTCAGGGTTCGAGGCGACAGCGAACTGCGCGTCGGAGTTGGTCTCGGCGATGATTCGCTCGACTTCGTCGCCGGTGCCGACGGGCACGGTCGACTTTGTGACGACGACGGTGAAGTCCCTGAGGCACGGCGCCATCTCGGCGGCGGCGGCATAGACATAGGACAGGTCGGCATGGCCGTCGCCGCGGCGCGACGGCGTGCCGACCGCGATGAACACCACGTCGGCGGTCTCGACCGCGCCCGAGAGCTCGGTCGTGAACGAAAGCCGCCCTGCCGCGGCGTTGCGCGCGACGAGATCGTCGAGGCCGGGCTCGTAGATCGGGATCTGCCCCGCATTGAGCCGCTCGATCTTGCTCGCGTCCTTGTCGACGCAGGTCACCTGGTGGCCGAAATCGGCGAAGCAGGCGCCCGAGACGAGCCCCACATAGCCCGAACCGATCATCACGATACGCATGCTTGTTACTCCTTGATAGTTACGGTCATGCCGCGCGGCGCGGCTGACGGGCGGCGAGCAACTGGCTCGCGAACATCTCGACTTCGTCGGCAAGGTCCTCGCGCTCGAGCGCCATCGCCAGATTGGCGTGGAGGAAGCCGGCCTTGTCGCCGCAATCGTAGCGCGTGCCGGCGAAAGTAAGGCCGTGGAAAGGCTGGTCGCCGATCATCCGCGACATCGCGTCGGTCAGCTGAATCTCGCCGCCGGCGCCCTTTTCCTGGCTCGCCAGCACGCCCATCACTTCGGGCTGGAGGATGTAGCGGCCGATCACGGACAGGTTCGACGGCGCGGTGCCCTGCGCGGGCTTCTCGACCAGGCCCTTGACCTCGGTCAGCGCACCGTCGCGCGTGCCCGGCGTGATGATGCCGTAGCGATGCGTGTGCTCGTCGGGTACGGTCTCGGCGCAGATGATGTTGCCGCCGACCTGCTCATAGGCGTCGATCATCTGCTTGAGGCAGCCGGGCTTGCCGACCATGAAATCGTCGGCGAGCAGCACTGCGAACGGCTCGTCGCCGACCACGTCGCGCGCGCACCACACCGCGTGGCCCAGGCCCATCGGCTCCTGCTGGCGGACATAGGCGACCGCGCCGGGCTTGAGACGGGTATGGTCGAGGATGTCGAGCGACTTGCCGCGCCCGCTCATCGTCGTCTCCAGCTCGAAGGCGATGTCGAAATGGTCCTCGATCGCGGCCTTGCCGCGCCCGGTAACGAAGATCATCTGCTCGATCCCGGCCTCGAGCGCTTCCTCGACCGCGTACTGGATCAACGGCCGGTCGACGACCGGCAGCATCTCCTTGGGGATCGCCTTGGTTGCGGGAAGAAAACGGGTTCCAAGCCCGCCAACGGGAAACACAGCCTTACGCACACGCTTCGGGGTCATACGCCACCTCCTTGCTGCGATGCAGCATAGAGCCCTGGCGGCGGACCGACAATTTCGCCTCACCGCCCGCCGAGCACCGGTGAGCCGTGTTTTGTCCCAAAGCGAACCAATATGGCTCCAACGCGCTTTGTGCAGACCCGTCGGCGCGCCGCGAGCGGGCGCTCCTTATCCCGTCGTGGGAGCCACTGAAGCGCGGCGGATCAGTGTCGAGACGAACAGCGACGCCTCGCCGTCCTCGCTGTCCGCGCCGCCTTCGCCGCTAACCAGCTTGAGCGCCGCGGCGCGCGCCATCGTCGCGATCGGCCAGCGCACCGTGGTGAGCGGCGGCCAGAGGTGCGAGGCGATCGGCGTGTCGTCGAAGCCGATGATCGACAGGTCCTGCGGCACGTTGAGCCCGCGCTGGCGCGCGACGTGGAGCACCCCGGCCGCCATCTCGTCGTTCGACGCGAACACCGCGGTCGGCCGAGGCGCGAGGTCGAGCAATTGCTCGGCGGCGCGCATCCCCGATTCGAATTTATAGTCGCCCTGGACGATCAAGGTGCGCTGGAGCGGCAGCCCGGCGGCCTCGATCGCTTCCTCATAGCCCTTTTGCCGCTCGACCGCCGAGCGGAAGCCGTGCGGCCCGAGCACCAGCCCGATCCGGCGATGCCCGGATTCGATCAGATGCTCGACTGCGCCGCGCACTGCCTCGCGATCGTTCGACGCGACCATGTGCGGGGCTTCGTCAAGCGGCGCCGAGCCCATCCGGACATAACGCACGCCCAGTTCGGCACAGACTCCGGCAAGTTGATCGTTCTCCGAGATCGGAGGGAGGATCATCACCCCGAATGGGCGCTGGCGCTCGAGGAACTGGCCGATATCCTCGAGCATCGTCGGCGAGCCGCGATTGACCGGATGGACGATCAATTCGAACTCGGTGTCGCGCAGCACCTCGAGCATGCCTTGCTGGACGTTGAGCACCATCTGCGCGTTCGGATTGTCGTGAATCAGCCCGATCAGGAAATTGCGGCGCAGCGCCAATGCGCGCGCCTGCGGGTTGGGGACATAGCCGAGCTCGGCGATGACTTCCTCGACGCGCTTGCGCGTATCGCCGTTCAGCAGCGGCGACTGATTGATCACTCGGCTGACGGTCTTCTTCGAGACGCCGGCGATGCGGGCGACGTCGTTGATCGTGGGCTGTGCGCTGCGCTTCATTGTCCGCGAGACATAGCTCGGTCCCGCGATTGCGCCAAACGCATCTTGAGTGGCCCATCTACCCCAGCTTCCGTTCGCGCTGAGCTTGTCGAAGCGCCGTTCTTTTCTTTCGTCGGATGCGTGAAACAGGGCGGCCCTTCGACAAGCTCAGGGGGAACGGAGTTTATGCGCTTTTGCCCAGTTGCCATTCTACTACATATATTTGATACCGGTGTCATAACGGTCGCGGAGTCGGCCGGGCGATAGGGACGGGGATGCTGATACGACCTTCACGGCGCGACATGCTCCGCTATGGCACACTTGCCGGTGCTAGCGCGCTGCTGCCCGGCAATGCCGCCCCCGATCCGTGGCGCCGCGCCGCCGACATCGCGCGCGCCGTCCGTGCTCCGGTCTTCCCCACTCGGATCTTCGACATTACCCGCTTCGGCGCCAAGGGCGATCGCACGACGCTCAATACCGCCGCCATCGCCCAGGCGATCGACGCGTGCGCCGCGGCGGGCGGGGGCAGGGTGCTCGTGCCCGCGGGCGATTTCCGCACCGGCGCGGTGCACCTCAAGTCGAACGTCGAACTGCATGTCGCCGCCGGCGCGACGTTGCGCTTCAGCACCGATGCCCAGGACTATCCGCTGGTCTTCACGCGCTGGGAAGGCGTCGAGCTGATCAACTATTCGCCGCTGATCTACGCGTACAAGGCGAAGAACATCGCGATTACCGGCGCCGGCACGCTCGACGGACAGGGGAGCGCCGAGCATTGGTGGGCATGGAAGGGGCCGTGGGGCGGCACCGCGGAACATGGCTGGCGCGACGGCATGCCCGACCAGCGCAAGAGCCGCGCGATCCTGTTTCAGATGGCCGAGGAGCGGATGCCGGTCGAGAAGCGCATCTTCGGCGAGGGGCACTATCTGCGACCGCCCTTCGTCCAGCCCTATCTGTGCGAGAACGTGCTGATCGAGGGCGTGCGGATCCGCAATTCGCCGTTTTGGAACGTCCATCCGGTGCTCTGCCGCAACGTCATCCTGCGCGGGCTCGATATCTTCGGGCACGGTCCCAATAACGACGGCACCGACCCTGAGTCGGTCGACACGATGCTGATCGAGGGTTGCACCTTCGACACTGGCGACGATTGCATCGCGGTGAATTCGGGCCGCAACGAGGATGGCCGCCGGATTGGCGTGCCTTCGCAGAATATCCTGATCCGCAATTGCCGGATGAAGCAGGGCCATGGCGGGATCACCGTCGGCTCGCAGATTTCGGGCGGGGCGCGCTGGGTGTTCGCCGAGAAGTGCACGCTCGACAGCCCCGAGCTGCAATATGCGATCCGCTTCAAGAACAATGCCTTGCGCGGCGGGCTGCTCGAGAATTTTCACTATCGCGACATCCATGTCGGCGAAGTGGGCTGCGCGGTGATCGCCTGCGACTTCAATTACGAGGAAGGCGCCAACGGCCGCTTCACGCCGATCCTCCGCCATATCGAGATCGAAGGGCTGCGTGCCCGCCACGCGACGCGTGTGCTCGACAGCCAGGGTATCCCCGGCGCGCCGGTCAGCGACATTGCGCTGCGCGACTGCCGCTTCGACGGCGTCATCCAGCCCAGCATCGTCCGCCACACCGATCGCGTGTCGCTCGCCAATGTCCGCGTCAACGGCCGCACCGTCCGTACCCTCGATTCTCTCTCGACCCTTTGAGGCCTCATGCTCGCACTAACGCTTCTCGCACTCTCATCGAACGCTGCCGGGCAGCAGCTCGCTTTTCCAGGTGCCGAGGGCGCGGGGCGGTTCGCGCTCGGCGGGCGCGGCGGGCAGGTGCTGTTCGTCACCAATCTCGACGATAGCGGCCCGGGCAGCCTGCGCGCCGCGGTCGAGACCAAGGGGCCGCGCACGATCCTGTTCCGCATCTCGGGCACGATCCGCCTCGCCAAGCCGCTGGTGATCCGCGAGGGGCGGGTGACGATCGCCGGCCAGTCGGCGCCGGGCGCCGGCATCACGCTGCGCGATTATCGGCTCGAGGTCGCCGCAGACGATGTCGTGGTCCGCTACATCCGCTCGCGCCTCGGCGACGAATCGCGGACCGAATCCGACGCGGTGTGGATCAATCGCGGCAGCCGCATCATCCTCGACCATGTCTCGGCGAGTTGGTCGGTGGACGAGACCCTGTCCGCCTCGGCGCGGTACAAGGAGGCAGGGCAGGGCTTCTACGACCTCACCGTGCAATGGTCGATCATCTCCGAATCGCTGACCCATTCGCTGCATGCCAAGGGCGATCACGGCTATGGCAGCCTGATCCGCGGCGGGCGCGGGTCGCGGATCAGCTTCCACCACAATCTCTGGGCGAACCATTCGGCGCGGATGCCGCGCCCGGGCAATTATGACGGGCCCGAGATCGATCCGGTCGGTCCGGTCTTCGATTTCCGCTCGAACGTCTTCTACAATTGGGGCGGCGGCCATTCGGGCTACAATGCCGACAAGGCGACGCTCGCGCGCTACAACTTCGTCGACAACGCCTATGTCGCCGGCCCGCAATCGGGCAAACCGATTGCCTTCGATGAATCCAACATGCTCGCCAAGGCCTGGTTCGCCGGCAACAGCATGAACGGCACGATCCCGGACGATCCGTGGAGCCTCGTCACCGGCGTCTCGCCCGAGGGCTATCGCCTCGCCGGGCCGGTCGACGTCGCGCCGGTCGCGCCAGATCCTGCCGCGCGTGCCTATGACCGCGTACTTGCAAGCGCGGGGGCTTCGAAGGCGCGCGATCCGGTCGATGCGCGCGTCGTGGCGGGGGTGCGGGACCGTACCGGCAAGCAGATCGACAGCCAGCGCGACGTCGGCGGCTGGCCCGAGCTCAAGAGCCTGCCCGCGCCGCGTGACAGCGACAATGACGGCATGCCCGACGTCTGGGAGCGCCAGCACGGCCTCGACCCGAAGGTCGCCGACGCTAACGGCGACCGCAATCATGATGGCTACACCAATCTCGAGGAGTGGCTCGCTTCGCTGGTGTAGGACCAGCTGACACCGGTAACCCGCTGATAGCGATCGGAAGATCGCCTGTGTCCCATCATGCGGGAATAGATTAGCGTTTCCCGGTCTGTTGCCAATGTACAACATCGAGCTGCGTGAACGGCATGGCTCTGGCGACAAGTTATTGACACCGGTTTCCGATCGCGGGAAAGCAACGCTGTACAGGTCGTGCCGGCAGGCACGTAAGGCCCGGAGTCGACACAGAGCGTCCCGGATTAGGTAAGGAGTCTGATATGAGCGCGCGCATTTCTCGACTGAACTGGCAATATGGCGCGTCCGCCGCCGCGATGGCATTGGCGCTGACGGTTGGCGGCCAGGCCGCGGCGCAGACGGCCGAGCCAGCGCCCGTCGCCGATGCGCAGGCCGCGTCCGCCGAAGATGCCCAGCAGGGCGACGAGGTCGTCGTCACCGGCTTCCGCCAGTCGCTTCAGGCCGCGCTCAACGTCAAGCGCGAATCGGTCTCGTCGGTCGACGCGGTGGTCGCAGAGGACATCGCCAAATTCCCCGACCAGAACCTCGCCGAATCGCTCCAGCGCATCCCCGGCATCGCGATCCAACGCGACGGCGGCGAAGGTCGCGCGATCACCGTTCGCGGCCTCGGCGCGCAATTCACGCGCGTACGGGTCAACGGGCTCGAGACGATCACCACCACCGCCGACGGCGCCAGCGCCAATCGCGAGCGCGCGTTCGACTTCAACGTCTTCGCTTCCGAGCTGTTCAGCTCGCTGGTCGTTCACAAGACCGCAGAGGCCTCGCTCGACGAAGGCTCGCTTGGCGCAGTGGTCGATCTCAACACCGGCAATCCGCTCGGCGGCAAATACGGGCTGACCTTCGTCGCCTCGGCGCAGGGAAGCTACAACGACCTGTCGAAGAATTGGGGGCCGCGGCTTGCCGGGCTGGTCTCGTGGAAGTCGCCCGACGGGACGCTCGGCGCGTCGGTGTCGGCGGCCTGGCAGAAGAGCGACACGCTCGAGCTCGGCAACAACACCGTGCGCTGGGCGCAGGCGCGGTTCGACAACGTCAATGGCACCAATTGCTTCACCACGGCGAACACCGGCGGCACCTATGTGCCGAGCCCGGCGTGCAACCAGGCCGCACTCTCCTTCCACCCGCGCATTCCGCGCTACGGCGAGGTTCGCCACGATCGCGAGCGGCTGGGCCTCACCGGCAGCGTGCAATGGGCGCCGAGCGACGCCACCAAGATCTCGATCGACGGCCTATATTCGCGCTTCAAGGAAATCCGCGAGGAGAAATGGGGCGAGGTGCTGCTCCGCTCGAACGAGCGTTCGATTAACGTCGTCAATCCGGTCTATGACGCCAACAACAACATGATCTCGGCGACGCTCAACGATGCCTGGGTGCGCACCGAGCATTATTGGCGCGAATCGACCACGCAATTCTATCAGGTCGGCGCCAGCTGGGACCAGGATCTCGGCGACAATCTGCGCTTCACGATGCTCGGCGGCATCTCCAAGTCCGATGCGGACATCCCGATCGAGACCACCTTCGTGTTCGACGATCGCGATGCGCAGGGCTATCAATATGATTACACCGACGCCCGCTCGCCGCGCCTGACCTTCGGCACCAGCGTCACCGATCCGGCGAGCTTCCAGCTTGCCGAGATCCGCGACCGACCGTCGAACACCACCAACAAGTTCAAGACGGCGCAGCTGCGCACCGAATGGGACGCGGCGGAAGGCTTCACGCTCAAGCTGGGCGGCGTCTACCGCCGCTTCGACTATGACCTTACCGCCTATCAGCGCGACACCGCGGTATGCGGCAATGGCGGGCTCGACCTCGTCCTGCGCCAGATCACCTGCTCGTCCAGCACGGCCTTCGGTCCCGCCGCGGTCTATGGCTTCCCGGCGACCGCGGCCTTGTCCGAGCTGGTCAATCTCGGCGATGCCGGCCAGCCCTCGGGCAATACCAATAGCTGGCTCATTCCCAATATCGACGCGGCCGCCGCCTTTACCGGCCTCTATCAGCGTCCGCTGCTGCTCGATGCCGGCAACAATCGCAGCGTGACCGAGCAGGTCAAGGGCGGCTATCTCCAGGTCGACGTCAACGGATCGGTGCTCGGCATCAACGTCCGCGCCAATGCCGGCATGCGCTATGTCAGCACCGAGCAATCCTCGACCGGCCTGAACAGCGGCGCCCTGGTAACTTTCGAGCGCAATTACGAGGATTGGCTGCCCTCGGCCAACCTCGCCGCCGACCTCACCTCGAACCTGGTATTCCGCGCCGCGGTCGCCAAGGTGATGACGCGCCCGTTGCTCGCAAACTTGACCCCCGGCGGCTCGGCCGACGGGTTCAACTTCCGCGTGACCTTCGGCAATCCCGACCTCCAGCCCTATCGCGCCACGGCCTATGATGCCGGGCTCGAATGGTATTTCGCCCCGCAATCGGTATTCTCGGTCGCGGTGTTCAAGAAGGAGATCGACAGCTTCCCGGTGGCGAGCTCGCGCGTCGACACCTTCACGTCGACCGGCCTGCCGACCTCGGTGCTCGCATCCTCGTCGCCGGGCTTCCTCAACCCCGCGCTCCAGGCGCAGCCGATCTGGACGATCCAGACCACGGTCAACGGCACCGGCGCCGATCTGAAGGGCATCGAAGTCTCGCTGCAGGCGCCGTTCCGCTTCCTGCCCGGCTTCCTCAGCAACTTCGGTGGCATCGTCAACGCGAGCTTCATCGACTCGAACGCGACCTATGCGCAGGGCGTACCGGCGACCACGCCGGGCGGCGGCAACGTCAACGTGCCGTTCGAGACGACCTTGTACCAACTGTCCAAGCGCGCGTTCAACGCGACGCTCTATTACGAGGACAGCAAGTTCAGCGCCCGCGCCTCGATCGCCTATCGCGGCGGGTTCAACGACCAGGGCTCGGCGACCGGCAACGTCTTCGAAGGCTATAGCCCGATCACGAATGTCGATGCCTCGATCCGCTACAAGATCACCGACAATATCGAGCTCTCGGCCGAAGGTACCAACCTGACCGATGCCTATCGCGGCCGCTGGGTCGATCAGGACGCCAACCGGCCGTACGAGTACAACCATTTCGGCCGCACCTTCCTAGTGGGCGCGCGCTTCAAGCTGTAAGGGGCGAGCCGCTATCCTGGCACGGATAGCGGCAATCGAAGTAGCTGAATCCCACCCCGGCGAAGGCCGGGGCCAGTTGCGAGCCGTGGGCGAGGGCGGGACGCCCTCGCATGTTCATCGGGACTGGGCCCCGGCCTTCGCCAAGGCGGCGTTTACCGTGCGTTACGCGAGGCCCTGGCTGCGCGCCCAGGTCAGGAACAGCTCGGGCCACACCCCGGCTGGCTTGCCCATCGCCTTGGTCATGCCATAGCCATGGCCGCCGGCGGTGAACAAATGCGTCTCGACCGGCACACCCGCCGTCTTGAGCGCGGCGCGCAGCAACAGGCTGTTCTCCACCGGCACCGTGGCGTCGTCTTCCGAATGGACGAGGAAGCAGGGCGGGGTGGTGCTCGACACGTTCCGGTGCGGCGAATGCGCCGCCTCGAGCGCGGGGCTGGCATCCTTGCCGATCAGCTGGGCGCGCGAGCCCATATGCGCGTCGGGCGCGGTCATCGAGATCACCGGATAGATCGGTGCCGCGACGAACGGCCGCGCGCCCAGCCTGTCGGCCGCATCGACCGGATCGTAGGTCTTGACCGCATGCCGGGTCGCGAGATCGGCGCAGAGGTGCCCGCCGGCCGAGAAGCCGATCGCCGCGACCCGCTCGGGATCGAGCCCGTCGCGGATCGCCCGCGCGCGGATCAGCCGCATCGATCGCTGCGCGTCGGACAAGGCGACGTCGGGACCCGCCTTCCAGCCGTCGCCGGGCAGGCGATAGAACAGGACGTAAGCGGTGAAGCCCTGCGCGGCGAGCCAGCGTGCCAGCACATAGCCTTCGTGATCGAGTACGATCCGGACATAGCCGCCGCCGGGCATGATCAGTACCGACGCGCCATTGGCGACGCGCGGGCGGAACACCGCCATCCGCGGATTGACGACTCCGCTCACCGACCGGTCGGCCAGCGCCGCGTCGGTGCTGCGTTCCTCCACCTTTTCGACCGGCGACTTGGCGGGCTTGCCGGGCACACCCTTAGGCCATAGGTCGATCGTCTCGGTCGGATCGGTCAGCCCCGCCGGAAGCGGCTTGTCGTTCCGCGGCGATGCGGTCTGCGCCTTGGCGGCAAGCGGCGCGGCGAGCCCGGCGAGCAGCGCGGAACGGCGATCGAACTTCATCGGGCAACCTCCTGAAAAGCCGCCCGGTCAGGTGCCGGGCTGGATATAGGGCACGCGCGCGAACAACTCGCGCTGCCATTTGCGCGGGTCGTTCTCGATGCGGCTGCGGACATCGAAGACCATCGTTGCGCGCTTGTCGAGGCCATAGCGCGGCCAGCGCGGCAGACCGGGGTGATTGGGGTCGCCGTTCTGCGCGAACGCAACGAAGCTATCCTGCATCGCCGCAGAGGCCGCACGCGCATCGGCGGCGGTGCCGGTCTGCGAACCTTCGGCGTCGAGGGTGCCGAACACGAGCGGGATGTCCATCGTGTGAAAGGCGCCGCGCCGCAGATCGGTGCGCGAGGCGAAATCGACCTGATAGACCCAGGCCGGCGCCCCCGCCTTGGCCCGTTCCTCGGCCTCGATCACCTGGCCGCGCCAGCTCCGCCCGGCGGTGGTCGCGTCGTAGAATATCTGTTCCGGCGTCCAGCCGGGGAAATGTCCGCGATATTCGGTGACCACCCATTCGGGCAGGATGTCGATACGCAGTTCGGGCGCGATCCGCTCGGCGAGGTTGCTCCAATTGAGGTCGTGCATCTTCACCGAATCGGGCGCGATGAACGCGCGCGTCTCGTCGTGCGTGTTGCCTAGCAGCATCGGAAGCCCGAGCGATTGCGGATTCGCGTCGGGCCAGAAGGGATGGCGGGTGAGCCATTTCATATCGAGCACCGGCCCGAAATAGACTCCGCCGCCGAGCACCGGATCGGTCGCCGACAGCGCCTCGACCAACCTCTCCTGCGGCATTGCCAGCAGCGCGTCGAGATTGCCTTCCTTGATGCCGAGCTCGGCGAGATAGGCCCGGGTCCGCGCGGTGGCGTTGAGTGGTCCCGAGGCAGTGACCTGCTGTCCGCTCATCGTCGCCGCGCGCTGGAACAGCCTCTTGGCCGCCGGCATCCCCATCATCGTCGCGATCTTGGCGCCGCCGCCCGACTGGCCGAACACCATCACGCGATTTGGGTCGCCACCGAACGCCGCGATATTGTCGCGTACCCAGCGCAGGGCGAGGATCAGGTCGAGCTGGCCGCAATTGCCGCTGTCGGGGAAGCGCGGGTCGAGCTGCGCGAGATAGAGATAGCCGAAGGCGTTGAGCCGATGGTTGACCGTGACGACGACAACGTCGCCGCGCGCGGCGAGCTTCTGCCCGTCGTTGAGCGGATCGGTGACGCTGCCGCCCGAATAGGCGCCGCCATGAATGTAGAGCATCACCGGCTTGCGCGCGGTGGGGCGTGCGTCGGCGGTCCAGATGTTGAGGAACAGGCAGTCTTCGGACTGGGCGCCGTAGCGGCTCCCCGATTGCGGCGCGACCGGCCCGAACTTGTCGACGGGCTGCACCGCGGCGGGCGCGGGAAGGGGCACCGGCGCGCGGAAGCGCTCGGCGCGGCCGTAGCGAATGCCGCGGAAGACGCGGACGCTCTCCTCGATCGTGCCCTGGAATGCACCCGCGGCGCAGCGGACGGGCGCAGTGGCTCGGGCCCAGACGCGGCCAGGTATAAGCGCAGCGGAGGCGCTCGCGATCAGCGTACGGCGGTCGATCATCCCCTCCTCCTTGATCCCCCTCCCGCTTGCGGGAGGGGTTAGGGGAG